>JAQGJY010000308.1 GCA_028290325.1 Tardiphaga sp. | reverse complement strand
AAAAAGCCCGCGTCGAGCGCATGCAGCAAATGGGCCCGGAAAAGATCGCGCCGCTGTGCGCGTTCCTGCTGTCCGACGCGGCGAAGGACGTTACCGGGCAGATCTTCGCGGTGCGCATGAACGAGATCTTCCTGATGGGTCAGTCGCGCCCGGTCCGCTCCGTGCATCGCGGCGAAGGCTGGACCCCGCAGACCATCGCCGATCATGGCATGAAGGCGCTGAAAGGCTCGTTCTACAAGCTCGACCGCTCGGCCGACATTTTCAATTGGGATGCGGTGTAACGAACTTTCGCTGTCGTTCCGGGGCGTGAGCGACAGCTCGAGCGAACCCGGAAATTCACAGTGGAATGACCATTGCAGAATTCCGGGGCGCATGCGCTTAGCGCCGCCCGCGCCCCGGAATGACAACCCATATTGCTGCATCGCGCTTGCCGCGCGGCAACATCGAAAGTGCTGGCGCTGTGCGCGCAGCGGTATTTAAATCCCCCCGCAATCACTGGACAACCAGAGAAGCCGGGAGGACGAGATGCCCATTCAGCCTGACATGCACGACGCGGCCCCATCCAACCTCGCAACATCGCGCACGATCGATCGCCGCGGCCTGCTGCGCGGCGCCGCCACGGTCGCTGCCGGCGCCTTGATCGCCACCGACGCTTCGGCGCGAAACTTCGGCCGCGGTGCGGAGCCGCAGCGTTATCCCGATCCCGATATTGTCGTCATCGATGCCAAGCGCTTCAAGGCCAAGGTCGGCAACACCGCGATCCAGCGGCTGTATACCGGCTGCCTGTGGGCGGAAGGACCGGCATGGAACGCGCAAGGCCAGTTCTTGGTCTGGAGCGACATTCCGAACAACCGGCAACTGCGCTATCTCGATGACGACGGCCATATCTCGCCGCAATTCCGCAAGCCGTCCAACGAGAGCAATGGCAACAGCTTCGACACCGAGGGCCGCCAGCTCAGCGCGGAGCGTACGCGGCTGGTACGCTTCGAGCACAGTGGCGACGTCACCGTGCTGGCCGACAAGGCCGGCGACAAGCCGCTCAACGGCCCCAACGACATGGTGGTGCGCCCCGACGACAAGTCGATCTGGTTCACCGATCCCGGCTACGGCGCCATCAACCTTTACGAGGGCATCCGCACCAATACCGGCTCCAACTCGCCCTATCAGAAGGAGGCGGTGTACCGCATCGACGGCCAGTCCGGTCAGATCAGCAAGGTGGCCGACGAAGCGTTCAAGCCAAACGGCCTCGCCTTCAGCGCCGACTACAAGAAGCTCTATGTCTGCGATACCGGCAGCTCGCACTATCCCAACGCCAAAAACGTGGTGTGGGCCTACGACGTCGACGGGGCCAAGCTGTCCAATGCCAAGGTGCTGGTCGACATGACGCTGGACGGCAAATCGGGCTTCCCCGACGGGCTGCGCGTCGATACCGAGGGCAACCTCTGGGTTGGCGCCGGCTGGGTCGGCGAAGGCTATGACGGCGTCCACATCTTCGCGCCGGACGGCCAACGCATCGGCCAGATCAAGCTGCCGGAAATCTGCGCCAACGTCTGCTTCGGCGGCAAGAAGCGCAACCGGCTGTTCATGACGGCGAGCCAGTCGCTGTACGCGGTCTACGTGGAAACGCAGGGCGCGCATTTCTGTTGAGAAGTACGTTTCCCGGACGCGCTGCGCTGCGCCGCCCCGGCGGTGTGGCGCAACGCGTCCGGGAAACGAAAGCGAGCTATCCGCTGTTCCGCAGTCCCGCGCTGATCCCGTTGATCGTCAGTTGGATGCCGCGCAGCACCTGCTCGTCGGCGATTTCGCCGTCGGGCAATTCGGCGCGGTGTTTCTTCAGCAACTCGACCTGCACGTGATTGAGCGGATCGAGATACGGAAACCGATTGCGGATCGAGCGCTCCAGCAGCGGATTGCCTTGCAGCAATCGATCGTGCCCCATGATGTCCAACGCCGCCTCGATCGAGCCATGCCACTCGCGCCGGATGCGCTGGAAGATGCGCTGGCGCAATTCCTCGTCGGGCACCAGGTCAGCATAGCGCGAGGCGATCGCGATCGACGATTTCGACAGCACCATGTCCATGTTCGACAGGAGCATGCGGAAGAACGGCCACTCGCGATACATGTCCTGCAAGAACGCCAGGCCCTTGTCGGGATGATCGACCACCCATTCCTCGATCGCGCTGCCGAAACCATACCAGCCCGGCAGCATCAGCCGGCATTGCGCCCATGAGAACACCCATGGGATGGCGCGCAGATCCTCGATGCTGCGGGTCTTCTTGCGCGACGCCGGACGGCTGCCGATATTCAGCGTCGAGATTTCGGTGATGACCGTCGAGGCCCAGAAATACTCCTCGAAACCCTCGGTCTCGTAGACCAGTCCGCGATAGGCCTTGAAGGCCAGTGCCGACAATTGCTCCATCGCGTCGAGATAATCGGTGCGCGGCGCGCTGTGCTTGGGCTGCAAGAGGCTCGCCTCCAGCGTCGCGGCGGCGAGGATTTCCAGATTGTTGCGGCCGACTTCGGCATTGGAATATTTGCTGGAGATGATCTCGCCCTGCTCGGTGATGCGGATCTGGCCATCGACCGCGCCACCGGGCTGCGCGAGGATGGCGTCATAACTCGGGCCACCGCCGCGCCCGACCGAGCCGCCGCGCCCATGAAACAGCCGCAACCGGACATGATGCCGCGTGAACACATCGACCAGGCCAATCTCGGCCTTGTACAATTCCCAGCCGGAGGTGACGAAGCCACCATCCTTGTTGCTGTCGGAATAGCCCAGCATCACCTCCTGGACGCCGCCGCGGCTATCGACGAATTTGCGATATTCATGCAGCGACAGCATCCGGTTCATGATGCCGGCCGAGGCCTGCAAATCCTCGATGGTCTCGAACAGCGGCACGATATTGATCGCGCTGCGGCCGCGTGGATCGACCAGCCCGACTTCCTTGAGCAACACGGCCACTTCCAGCATGTCGGACACCGATTTGCACATCGAGATGATGCAATGCGGAATGACGCGCGCGCCGAACGCCGCATGCGCCTTGGCCGCTTCGCGCATCACCGCGAGTTCGCCCAGCGTCTCGTCGCTGTATTTCACGAACGACGATGCCAGCGGCCGCGTGCTGTGCAATTCGCCGGTCAGCAGCGCGATGCGCGCTTCCTCACCGAGCGCGAGATAGGACGTGCCGGGAATTGCCGCGTCGATCAGTTCGGCAACGACGCGCTCATGCACGGCTGAATTCTGCCGCATGTCGAGGCTGGCCATGTGGAAGCCAAACACATCCACGGCGCGGCGCAGCAGCCGCAGCCGCCCGCGCGCGATGACGCCGGCATGATCCGCGAGCAACGAGCGATGCAGCACGTCGAGATCGGCCTTGAAGGCCTGCGCGTTGTCATAAGGTGCCGCGGCGCCGACCGGCGGCCGCGAGGTCTCGATGTTCAGTCTCAGCGCGGTGGCGGCGAGCCGCGCATAGATGCCGGAGACCGCCAGACGGTAGGGTTCGCCGACGCGATGCGGCGACGGATCGGGCGAGCGCTGGGCCAATACGCGCAATTCTTCCGACACGTCGGCGAGATGCGCCGCCATCGATAGCTCGCTGCCGAGCGCATGGGTTTCGTCGAGATAGAAACGCAGGATGCGGGTGCTTTGCAGCTACAGCGTGCCGCGCA
The DNA here is from genome assembly GCA_028290325.1 of Tardiphaga sp. Lineage (GTDB taxonomy): Bacteria > Pseudomonadota > Alphaproteobacteria > Rhizobiales > Xanthobacteraceae > Tardiphaga. Next base: position 13,194 of record JAQGJY010000308.1, on the reverse strand, counting down.
GGACGTCCGCCGTGACGAACGGATTGCCGTCGCGGTCGCCGCCGATCCAGCTTCCCATCCGCAGGAACGAGCCGATCTCATGGGTCTCGTCGCCATCGCTCAGGCGATCCTCCAGCGCGCAATGCAGTTGCGGCAGCTCGCGCAGGAACGTGTAGTCGTAGAACGACAATCCGTTGGCGACCTCGTCGAGCACGGTCAGCTTGGTCCGGCGCAGCAGGTTGGTCTGCCACAGCGTCAACACCGCGCGGCGCAACTGCTCCGCGCTCGCCTCGGCCTCCTCGGCCGTGAGCTGCATGCGCTCGCGGCGGTCGAGCAAGGAGGCGATTTCCATCTCGCGATCGATCGTGCTTTTGCGGCGGACTTCCGTGGGATGCGCGGTGAGCACCGGCGAGACCAGCGCCGTGCCGAAGAAGGCGCGGAGCTGCTCCGATCCCAGACCAGCCTCGCGCGCCCGCGCCACCGCGCCGGCCAGCGTGCCTTCCGGCGGCGTCAGGCTGGTGGAGCGCAAGGCGCGCATGTTGCGGATGTTGTTCTGGTCTTCCGCGATATTGGCGAGGTGCGAGAAATAGCTGAAGGCACGGACGATGCGGACGGTCTCGGCGGTCGTCATGCTGTCGAGCGCGGCTTCGAGCTCGCGCCGCGCGAGACTGTCATCGTTGCGGTGAAAGCGGATCGAGGTGGTGCGGATGCGCTCGACGAGATCGAACACGTCGGCGCCCTCTTGATCGCGCACGGTATCGCCGAGAATGCGCCCGAGCAGGCGGATGTCCTCGCGCAGCCGCGCGTCGCCTTCGAGCGTCGAGGGTTCGTCGTAGCGCCCGGCCTGCTGGTCGGGATCGGACGACGCGATTTTGAACGAGGTGGATGACATGGCGAGACTCCAGGCAGGACACCGGGAGAGTCGCCAGTTTTCAGGGCGGTGGCAAGCCGAGACCGCAGGCGGCGCTGCCCGCGGGTTGGGCAGGATGGTTCGAAAGCCGAACTACAGCGCCCCAGCCGCCTTAAATCACCCGCCCGGCGGCGGCCCAATACGGATCGCGGAGCCGGCGCTTGAAGATCTTGCCGGAATCCTCGCGCGGCAGATTGTGGCCGATCTCGATATGTTTCGGCACTTTGTAATCCGCCAGCACGGTCTTCAAGTCGGCGCGCAGCTTCGGAATGTCGAAGCTGACGCCCGGCTGCGGCTCGACCACCGCCATCAACGCCTCGCCGAATTCGGCATCGGGAATCCCGAACACCGCGCAGTCATGCACGCCGGGGATCGCGTGCAGGGCCGCCTCGATCTCGGCCGGATAGATGTTGACGCCGCCGGAAATCACCATGTCGCGCTTGCGATCGCAGATGAAGACATAGCCGTCGGCGTCGAGATAGCCGACATCGCCCGAGGTGATGAACCCGTCGCGATCGATCTCGCCGCGCTTCTCGGGCTTGTTGTGATAGGTGAAATCCGGATTGCCCGCGATCCGCGAATAGATTTCTCCGATCTCGCCCTGCGGCAATTCCTGGCCGTCATCGCCGACGAATTTCAGTTCCGCGCCGGGCGCGATCTTGCCGACGGTGCCGGGTTTCTTCAGCGCGTCCTCGGAATTGGCGAAGGTCACCGCGCCGGATTCGGTCGAGCCGTAGAATTCGTAGATGATTGGCCCCCACCAGTCGATCATCGCGCGCTTGACGTCCGCCGGACACGGCGCCGCCGCATGGATGATGTGCTTGAGCGATGAGATGTCGTATTTCTCGCGCACCGCCTGCGGCAGCTTCATCAGCCGGATGAACATCGTCGGCACCATGAAGATAGTGTCGATCTTTTCATTCTGAACGAGCTTGAGAAAGTCTTCCGGATCGAAGCGCGGTTGCAGCACCAGCGCGCCACCGAGCTTGCCGGCGCGCAGGCCGAAGGAATTCGGCGCGGAGTGATACAGCGGCCCCGGCAGCAGCGCGCGCGCGCCCGGCTTCAGGCCATAGATCAGCGCGCGCATCGCCTCGGCATTCTTGCTCTGGTCCGGCGTCGGCGCGTTGCGACGCACGCCTTTCGGATGGCCGGTGGTGCCCGAGGTGTAGATCATGTTCTGCGGCTGCGGCAGCGCGGGGCCGTCATAGGGCTTCTGCTGCGCCAGCCAGGTGTCGAGATCGTCGGCGAAAGCAGGCGTCGCGCAGGCATCGGGATCGATCTTGTAAGTCGCGAGAATTTCCGGCGGCGGCGGCACGCTCAAGACGGTGACGCCCGCGGGGACCGCGCCGTGCAATGGCGCGAGCAAATCCGAATGACCGATCAGGACTTTGGTCGCGGTGTCGGTGAGGATGTATTGCACCTCGTCCGGCTTGAAGTGCCAGTTCACCGGCACCGCATAGGCGCCGAGCGTCATCACGCCATAAGCGGCTTCGATAAACGCGATGTCGTTGCGCATCAGCACGCAGACGCTGTCGCCGGCCTTGACGCCGAGCGCCTGCAAGCCGCCGGCGATGCGCGCCGCGCGATCCGCGACGGTGGCGTGGTCACGCTTGCGATCGCCGCTGATGATGCCGTTGAAGAGAGTGTCGGTCATTTTGGACTCTTGTTGTTCAGGTCAAATCAGACGTCACGGCGAGGAGCTCGCATTCCCCGCCTTCAAGGACCGTAAGCGACGAGGCAATCCAGTCTTGTTGCTTAAAAATTGAAGACGGATTGCTTCGCTCGGCCATCATCAGAAACAGCAGACCGACGGCCGGCTCGCAATGACGAGCTTAGACATCCGCGAATCGTGGCGCGCGTTTTTCGATATTCGCGCGCACCGCTTCGGTCTGGTTCGGCTGGCCCATCAGCTTCTGCTGCTCGACGGATTCGGCCATCAGGGCCGGCGCGGGATCGCCGCCGAGATTGTTCAGCAAACGCTTGGCAGCGCGGATCGCGTCAGGACTCTTGCCGGCGATTTCGCGCGCCGCCTCCAGCGCCGCCTTGTACGGATCGTCGCAGATCCGCGTGGCAAGGCCATATTCATAGGCCTCGTTGCCGGAAAAGATGCGGCCCGTGAAAGTGAGATCGCGCAGGATGTCGTCGCGCACCAAACGCGCGAGGATCGGCGTGCCCGCCATATCCGGCACCAGGCCCCATTTGATTTCGAGGATCGACATCTTGGCGTCGGGCGTCACGAAGCGCATGTCCGCGCCGAGCGCCAGTTGAAAGCCGCCGCCGAGCGCGACGCCATGAATCGCGGCGATCACCGGCACCGGCAGTTCGCGCCAGCCCCAGACGGCATATTGCGGATCGTTGACGACGCCGCGGGTGCGATCGATCAGGCTGTGGAGCCGGCCCGAGCCCTTGCCCTCCTTCATCGTCTCGAAACGCGACGTATCGAGCCCGGCGCAGAACGCCCGACCCTCACCGGACAAAACCACGGCGCGCAAACCCTTCTCGGTCTTGAGTTTGTCGCAGGTCGCGGTCAGCGCATCGAACATCGCGAAATCGAGCGCGTTCATCTTGTCCGCGCGGACCAGCCTGACGTCGGCGACGCCGTCCGTCATCGTGACCTTGATGCGATCCTCGTGAGCCATCCACGTCTCTCCCGGTTTTGTTTTTGCCGCTTTACAGAAGGGTCTCGCCGGGTTTTAGTCAACCAACTAATTAACGCAACAAAATTGTCAGGGGAAACCGCATGTTCAGTCCAGATCTTCTCAAGGGCCGCAAAATTCTCGTCACCGGCGGCGGCACCGGCCTCGGCCGCGCCATGACCGAGAAATTCCTCACGCTCGGCGCCGAGGTCCATATCTGCGGCCGCCGCAAGATCGTCTGCGACGAGACCGCTAAGGAGTTGATGGCGGCGCATGGCGGCAAGGTCGTGGCGCACGGCGTCGATATCCGCGACGCGCAGGCCGTCGACCACATGATCGAGACGATCTGGGAGACCGGGCCGCTGACCGATCTGATCAACAACGCCGCCGGCAATTTCATCTCGCGCAGTCAGGATCTGACGCCGCGCGGTTTCGACGCCGTCGCCAACATCGTGATGCACGGCACCTTCTACGTCACGCAGGCGGTCGGCCGCCGCTGGATCGCGCAAAAGCTGCGCGGCAACGTCGTCTCGATCACGACGACATGGGTGCGTAACGGCAGCCCCTATGTGGTGCCGTCCGCGATGAGCAAATCCGCGATCCACGCGATGACGATGTCGCTGGCCGTTGAATGGGGCAGATACGGCATCCGCCTCAACACGATCGCGCCGGGCGAAATCCCGACCGAAGGCATGAGCAAGCGCATCAAGCCCGGCGACGAGGCCGGCGCGCGCACCAAGGCGATGAATCCGATGGGGCGCGTCGGCACGATGGAAGAATTGCAGAACGTCGCGACGTTTCTGATTTCCGGCGGCTGCGACTGGATCACCGGCGAGACCATCGCCATGGACGGCGCGCAGGGTCTGGCGATGGGCGGCAATTTCTATCAGCTGCGCGACTGGTCCGACGACGACTGGACCAAAGCGCGGGATTCGATCAAGGCGCAGAACGACAAGGACCGCGCGAAACGCGGCTGAGCGCCGTTCGTCATTGCGAGCACCTCCGGCCTTCGTTGTCGCGGACCGGAGGCGACCAGTAATCCAGTCTTTCTCAGTAAAGACTGGATTGCGTCGCCGGGTGATGGCTTTCAACAACTTGTCATTCGTCGCCGATCCCGCCACACTTGCCACCAACAAATAAAAGCTATGGGAGTGACATGACCGATCTCAAGGACGCGGCGACGCTGGCCGACGTGGTGCGCGCGCAAGGCGCATCGCGGGCCGACACCACCTGTTTCGTATTCGAAGGCCGCAGCACCTCGTTCGGCGATTTCGATCGCCATACCAGCCAGGTCGCGAACGGGCTTGCGGCGCTCGGCATCAAGCCGAACGAGCGCGTCGCTTATCTCGGCAAGAACAGCGACACCTATTTCGAACTGCTGCTCGGCGCGGTGAAAGCCAAGATCGTGATGACGCCGGTGAACTGGCGACTGGCGGGGCCGGAGATCGCCTTCATCGTCGAGGATTGCAAGGCGGCGGTCGTGTTCGTCGGGCCGGAATTCATCGAGCAGCTGCGCGGTTTACAAAGCCAGTTGCCGAGCGTCCGCGTGTTCATGACCATCGAAGGCGGCGCGCCGGAGTGGCAGGATTATACCAGGTGGCGCGACGCGCAGAGCGATGTCGATCCGATGGTGACGCTGGCGCCGACCGATGTCGCGTTGCAGCTTTATACGTCCGGCACCACCGGCAAGCCGAAGGGCGCGATGCTGGCGCACAAGAATTTCCTGTCGCTGGTCGGCGCCAATCAGGAGACCAAACCCGACTGGAATAAATGGACGGACGAGGACGTCTCGCTGGTCGCGATGCCGGTGTTTCATATCGGCGGCTCCGGCTGGGGATTGTCCGGCCTCTATCATGGCGCGAAGGGCGTCGTCGCGCGCGAATTCGATGCGACCAAGGTGCTGGATTTCTTCGAGCAGTTCGGCATCACCAAGCTCTTCATGGTGCCGGCCGCGATGCAATTCGTGGTGCGACAGCCGCGCGCGAAGGAGGTCGATTTCTCGAAGCTGAAATACATGCTGTACGGCGCGTCGCCGATTCCCGCCGCGCTGTTGAAGGAATGCATCGCCGTGTTCGGCTGCGGCTTCGTGCAGATGTACGGCATGACCGAGACCACCGGCACCATCGTGGCGCTGCCGCCGGAGGATCACGTCGAGGGCCTTGAGCGGATGAAATCCGCCGGTAAGGCGCTGCCCGGAATCGAACTCGCGATCATCGACGCCGACGGCAAGCCGCTGCCGCCGCGCGCGGTCGGCGAGATCGCGACGCGCTCCGGCTCCAACATGGTCGGCTACTGGAATCTGCCGGAGGCCAGCGCGAAGACGCTCGGCCCGGACGGCTGGCTGCGCACCGGCGATGCCGGTTACATGGACGAGGACGGCTACCTCTATATTCACGACCGCATCAAGGACATGATCATCTCGGGCGGCGAGAACATCTATCCCGCCGAGGTCGAGAGCGCGATCTGCGATCATCCGGATGTCGCCGAGGTCGCCGTCGTCGGCGTGCCCGACGACCAATGGGGCGAGGCGGTCAAGGCCGTCGTGGTGATGAAGCCCGGCAAGCAGGCGTCCGCGACCGACATCATGCGATTCACGCGCGAACGCATCGCCGGTTTCAAGACGCCGAAATCGGTGGATTTCATCGAGGCCCTGCCCCGCAACGCCTCGGGCAAGATTCTGCGCCGCTCGCTGCGCGATCCGTATTGGGAAGGCAAAGACCGCCAGGTGAATTGAGGAAATCCGTTCAGTGCGCGGAGCGACAGGGCGTCGTCCTCAAAGCCCTGTCGCGACCGGCCATGACCAACTTGAGCTCCAAATTCCATCCACCGGCAGTGGACAACCCTGTGGGCAAAGCCTGTATAGACTGCGGATAACCCCGCATCCGAGACCCATGCATGCCCGACATCACACCCGCCACCGCCCGCGCGACCTTTGCCGTCGGCCTCGAGGCCACGGCGCGCGGCATCGTCGATGTCCTGACCGAAACCTTCGCGGATGGCGACACCGCCATCGCGGCCTTCGAGCGGCCGGACGGGCGCTGGGACATCACCGTGCATTTCGAACATGCGCCGGATCAGGAGGCGGTGAACAACCTCGTCACGCTCGCGGCTGGTGATGCCGCCGCGGCGACCCTCGTGTTCGACACCATCGCGGCCACCGACTGGGTCAAATCCAGCCTCGACGGGCTGGCGCCGGTTCGCGCCGGACGCTTCGTCGTCCACGGCCAACATGATCGCGACAGGATCCCACTGAATAAAATCGGCATCGAGATCGAGGCGGCGTTGGCCTTCGGCACCGGCCATCACGGCACGACGCGCGGATGTCTGATGCTGCTCGACGAGGTGCTGCGCGCGTATCGGCCGCGCCGCGTGCTCGATCTCGGCTCCGGCACCGGCGTGCTCGCCATCGCCGCCGCCAAGGCGCTTCGCATCAACGTATTGGCCAGCGACATCGACCCGCGCGCGGCGGAGGTCGCGCGTGACAATGCCAGGCTGAATGGTGTCGGCAATCTTGTGGATTCGATCTGCGCGACCGGATTTTCCGCGCCGCATTTCGCCGCCCGGGCACCGTTCGATCTGGTGCTGGCGAACATTCTCGCCAATCCGCTGAAGGCGCTGGCGACCCCGATGTCGCGACAGCTCGCTCCATCGGGGCTCGTCATTCTGTCAGGCCTGCTGCTGCCTCATGCCACCGGCGTCATTGCCGCCTATCGCAATCGTGGCCTGGTGCTGCGCCGTCACCTGAAACTTGATGGCTGGAGCAGCCTGTTGATGCAGCGCGCGGGCTGAGGATCGGGAGGCGCCGTCAATCCGGCGGCGGGCGTTTGTGCGGCGGGGTTGAAGTCTGGTCATTCTCCTCGCGCGCGATGCGGGCGGCGGTGAAACGATCCAGCATACCGGCGATGAGACCGCGCGAGCGTTTACCAGTGTCGTGTTGGGAATTGCCGTTGATGGTGGCGGACTCGGTCGAGGCGCGGGCGGGTGACGAAATTTTCTCGAACGTAAAAGCAGGCATGGTGCATCCCCTCTTCGTTGAGTTGAAACACGGTGATGGTCTTCCCGGAGTTCCCTGCGCGGTGGATTGGCTGGCCACGACAGCTCGTTCCGGAGGCCCACGGAGGTGGGCACTTTGCCTCAAGCATAGACCATGCCATTGATGCCGCAACGCAGCACGTTGCACCCAGAGACGCCGTCATTCGAGGATCGTGAGACATGTTCGAAGCGCTTTTCCAGACATTCGAGGACCCGGAAGGCGGCATCGCCCTCACCGCCCGGCTCGCCGCGTTTCGCGAGGAATTGCTGCGGCGGAGGCTGACCGGGTTCGTGATTCCCCGCGCCGATCAGCAACAAAACGAATATGTCGCGCCGTCCGAGGAGCGGCTGGCGTGGCTGACCGGCTTCACCGGATCAGCCGGGATGGCGGTCGTGCTGCTGCACGAAGCGGCCGTGTTCGTGGACGGCCGCTATACGATCCAGGCGGCGCGCCAGGTCGATGACAAGGCCTGGACGGTGGCGTCGCTGATCGATCCGCCACCCGAGACGTGGCTCTCCGCGCACCTAAAGGCTGGCGACCGCCTCGGATTTGATCCGTGGCTGCACACATCTTCGGCAGCGGAAAAGTTGAGCGCGGCCTGCGCGAAGGCCGGCGCCGAGCTGGTGGCGGTCGAAAGCCACCCGCTCGACGCGGTATGGACCGAACGCCCCTTGCCGCCGCTCGGGCCGGTGTCGATCCACGCCGCCGAATTCGCCGGCGAGGATGAAGCGAGCAAGCTCGCGCGCATCGTCGCGGAGGTCGTGAAACTCGGCGCGGACGCGCTGGTGCTGTCGGATTCCCACGCGGTGGCGTGGACGTTCAACATTCGCGGCGCGGATGTCTCGCATACGCCGCTGCCGTTATCCTATGCGCTGGTTCCGAAAGACGGTCGGCCGACGATCTTCATCGATGGCCGCAAGCTGTCGAACGCGGCGCGTGACCATCTCGAACAGAGCGCGGATGTCCGCGAGCCGGACGCGCTGGCGCCATCATTGACCGAGCTCGCGAAAGCCGGCGCGACCATCGCGCTCGACAATGCGACCGCCGCCGACGCGCTGACGCGACTCATCCAGGACAATGGCGGCACCGCGCTGCGCGGCGCCGATCCGGTGGCGCTGCTCAAGGCCGTGAAGAACGAAACCGAAATCCGCGGCACGCGCGTCGCGCATCGTCGCGACGCCGTCGCGCTGGCGAAGTTTCTCGCCTGGATCGACCGCGAGGCGCCGAAAGGCGGGCTGTTCGAGATCGACACCGTCGAGGCGCTGGAAAGTTTCCGCCGCGACACTGGCGCGCTGAAAGACGTGTCGTTTCCGACGATCGCCGGCACCGGGCCGAACGGCGCGATCGTGCATTACCGCGTGACGCGCAAATCCAACCGCCGTATCGCGCTCGGCGACGTGTTGCTGATCGATTCCGGCGCGCAATTCGAGGACGGCACCACGGACGTCACGCGCACGATCGCGATCGGCGAACCGACCGCGGAGATGCGCGACCGCTTCACCCGCGTGCTGCGCGGCCATATCGCGATCGCCGCGGCGGTGTTTCCCGACGGCACCACGGGCGCGCAGCTCGATAGTTTCGCGCGGCAATTTCTGTGGCAGGCCGGTCTCGATTTCGAGCACGGCACCGGCCACGGCGTCGGCAGCTATCTGTCGGTCCATGAGGGTCCGGCGCGCATCTCCAAGCTCGGCACCGTGGCGTTGCAGCGCGGCATGATCCTGTCGAACGAGCCCGGCTACTACAAGACCAACGCCTTCGGCATCCGCATCGAAAACCTCGAACTGGTCGTCGCGCGCCAGATCGATGGCGCGGACAAGCCAATGAATGGCTTCGAGGCGCTGACGCTGGCGCCGATCGATCGCCGGCTCATCGATCTGGCGCAACTCTCCGATGACGAGTTGCGTTGGCTGAATGACTACCATGCGCGCGTGAGGCGCGAGGTGCGCCCTTTGCTGGATGACGAAGCCACTAAAGTATGGCTCGATGCGGCGACGGCGGTTTTGGTGCGTTGACGAAATTCGATGCGCTGGCGTTCTGCGAGCCCTTTCCGACCACACGATGCGAGAGCATCGCGAGGGGGGCCGATGGACACAAGCGCGTCGTCTTAAGTCCGCCTCAACAACAAGAAAAGAAAGCGCACCAACCTTTTGACCGGCCATACGCCCGACAGCGCAGCCCATGCGACACCTCCCGTCACGCGCATGACGCTGATGCTGCTGGTGGCGATGACCGGCGTCGCGCCGATCGCGCTGTACATGCTGGTGCCGGCGTTGCCGATTCTGGTGGCGACCTTCGACAGCGACATCGGCATCGCGCAGATGACCGTGTCGCTGTTCATGGTCGGTCTTGCGGTCTCGCAACTCGTGATGGGGCCGCTGTCGGATCGCTTCGGCCGTCGCCCGGTGCTGCTCGCCGGGCTGAGCTTGATGGTGATCGCCAGCATCGGCTGCATCGTCGCGCAAACCCTGCCGCAACTGATCGTCGCGCGCTTCCTGCAAGCGCTTGGCGGCGCCACCGGCATGGTGATCAGCCGGGCCATCGTGCGCGATCTCTACTCGCGCGACAAAGTCGGCGCGATGATCGCGCTGGTCATTGCCGTGATGATGATCGTGCAGATGCTGTCGCCACTGATCGGCGGGCTGATCGAGACGACGTTCGGCTGGCGCGCGATCTTCTACGTGCTGACGGCCGCCGCCATCGTCGTGACCCTGATGATCGCGCTGGCGTTGCCGGAGACGCGGCGCTTCGACCAGGGTCATGTGGGCAGCGGCTTCCGGGCCGACGTCTCAAGCCTGATCCGCAGCCGCGCCTTCGTCGGCTACGTGCTGTGTCAGGTGCTGGCGTCGTCGATCATCTTCACCTTCGCGGGCGGCGGGCCTTATGTCGTCGTCACCCAGATGGGCCGCTCCAGCGCCGAATACGGCGCATGGTTCGCGACATCGGGGCTTGCTTATCTCACCGGCAATCTGTTCTGCGTGCGCTTCGCGCCGAAACATTCGATCGAGAAACTGATCTGGTTCGGCCTCGCTTTGCAATTCACCGGCGCGCTGCTGAATCTGGTCTGGGGTGTCGCGGGATTGAGCGCCGTGCCGTCATGGCTGTTCATCACGCATATGCTTATCACCTTCGCCAATGCGTTCGTGATGTCGAACTCCGCCGCCGGCGCGATCAGCGTGCGCCCGGAAGCGGCCGGCACCGCGTCGGGCGCGATGGGCTTCCTGCAGATGGGATTTGGATCGCTGTGCTCGCAATTCGGCGCGTATCTCGGCGGTCATTTCGCGACCACCGTGCCGCTCAACATCGCGATCGTCGCGCTGTCGCTGTTATGCGCGGCGTCGATGATCTTTCTGGTGCCGCGCCGCGCGATCGTGGCGACCGAGGAACTGATCGAGAAAGCGGAAAAGGAAGACACCGGGTTGTTGTAACCTCTCTCCCGCTCTCCACTGGTGGGAGAGGGAAAGAAAGCAGGCTACGTCCCCTCGATCATCGCGAGCCATTCATCTTCCGTCAGCACTGCGACGCCAAGGTCGCGCGCTTTCTTCAACTTCGAACCAGCGTCGTCGCCGGCGACGACGTAGTCGGTTTTTTTCGACACCGAACCCGCGACCTTGGCCCCGAGACGCTCCGCGCGGGCCTTGGCTTCGTCGCGGGTGAACTTTTCCAGTGAGCCCGTGAAGACCACGGTCTTGCCCGACACCGGTGACTGGCCCGCTGGCTGCGCGACCGGGATCACCTCTTCCAACTCACCGATCAAGTCATTGAGCGCGATGACGTTGCGCGGCTCGGCGAAGAACTCGACCAAGGCCTCCGCGACGATATCGCCGACGCCGTCGATGTCGTTCAGATCCTGATAGGCCTCGGACGTATTGCCTTCGGCGGTCTTCCCCGCCGCCGCAGCCAGCATCGCGTCGCGAAACGCATTCATGGTGCCGTAATGCCGCGCCAGCAATTTCGCGTTGCCCTCGCCGATATGGCGAATGCCGAGCGCGAAGATCAGACGATTGAGCTCGATCTTGCGGCGGTCGTCGATCGCCGCGAACAGGTTACGCACCGAGGTCTCGCCATAGCCTTCGCGATCGGCGAGTTTCTTCGCGGATCGCGCGTCGCGTCGCTCCAACGTGAAAATATCGACCGGATGCATCACAAGGCCGTCGTCGTAGAACTCCTGAATCTGCTTGTCACCGAGGCCATCGATGTCGAAGGCCAGACGCGAGACAAAATGCTTCAGCTTCTCGACGGCCTGCGCCGGACAGATCAATCCGCCGGTGCAGCGGCGGACGACCTCGCCCTCCTCGCTCGCGACATGGCTGCCGCAGCGCGGACATTTATCGGGAAAGTCGTAAGGCCGCGCAGTGGCCGGCCGCTTCTCGATGACCACGCTGACGATCTGCGGAATGACGTCACCGGCGCGCTGGATGACGACCGTGTCGCCTTCGCGAATATCCTTGCGCGCGATCTCGTCGGCATTGTGCAATGTCGCATTCTGCACCACGACGCCGCCGACCGTGATCGGCTGCAATCGCGCCACCGGCGTCAGCGCGCCGGTGCGGCCGACCTGAATCTCGATTTTTTCCAGAATGGTGGTGGCCTGCTCGGCCGCGAATTTATGCGCGATCGCCCATCGCGGCGCGCGGCCCGCGAAGCCGAGGCGTTCCTGCCAGTCGAGCCGATCGACCTTGTACACCACGCCGTCGATGTCGTAGCCGAGCGCGGCGCGTTGCTCGCCGATCGAATTATAGAATTCGAGCACGTCATCGACCGATCTGCAAAGCTTGATCAGCGGGTTGACCGAGAACCCCGCTTTGTCGAGCCACGCCAACATGCCGTGCTGGGTGTCGCTCGGTAAATCGCTCATCTCGCCCCACGCATAGGCGAAGAATTTCAGCGGCCGCGAGGCCGTGATCGTCACGTCCTTCTGACGCAACGACCCCGCGGCGGAGTTGCGCGGATTGGCGAAGACGGTGTCGCCGGTTTCCTCCTGCTTTTGATTGAGCGCGAGGAAATCGCTCTTGAGCATATAGACCTCGCCGCGAATTTCGCAGGCGTCGGGAATGGTCGTGCCCGCGAGTTGGTTGGGAATTTCCTTCAAAGTTCTGGCGTTGGCGGTGACATCCTCGCCGGTGAAGCCGTCGCCGCGCGTCGCGGCCTTGACCAGCTTGCCCAATTCGTAACGCAGCGACAGCGACAGGCCGTCGATCTTCGGCTCGGCGACGATGGCCGGAAATTCATCGGCGTCGCGCTTCAGGAAACGTCGAACGCGGCCGACGAATTCCGCCACATCCTCGGCGCTGAAGGCGTTGCCCAGCGACAGCATCGGCACCGCGTGCTGGACCTTGGCGAAACCGCGCGCGGGCGCCGCGCCGACGGTCTGGGTCGGGGAATCCCGCGCGACGAGGTCGGGGAATTTCTCCTCGATCGCGACGATGCGCTGGCGCAATGCGTCGTACTCGGCGTCGGAAATCGACGGCGCGTCGTCCTGATAGTATTTTTTGTTGTGGCTCTCGATCGTCAGCGCCAGGCGCTTGAGCTCGACCTTGGCTTTCGCCTTGGTGAGGGTGGAGAGGTCGGCGGTGGGGGTCGCTGTCTTGGCCATGCGCTAGGAATACGCCGAAGCGGATCAACAGAAAAGTGCGAGG
>JAQGJY010000267.1 GCA_028290325.1 Tardiphaga sp. | reverse complement strand
CATCACCACCACGCGGCTGACGCCAACTTCCGCAACGCCAATGCCTCGATCCCGGCTTCGACCGGGCGCGGCTTCTCCGGCATGGCGTCATTCTACGGCAATGAGTCGGGCAGCAAGACGGCGTCGGGCCAGCGCTTCAATCAGGGCGCGATGACCGCTGCCCACCGCAGCCTGCCGTTCGGCACCAAATTGCGCGTCACCCATGGCGCGCGCAGTGTCGTCGTCACGATCAACGATCGCGGTCCGTTCATTCGCGGCCGCGTGCTCGACCTGTCGAAGGGCGCTGCCAGCGTCATCGGCCTGACCAGCCGTGGCGTCGGCCGCGTCGTCGCCGAAGTGATCTGAGCCAGCCGCGCCCCGCAGGCTTTTCGTGAGCGTTGCGTTTGAGTCCGCCTGCCGTCGCATCGCCGCGACGGCAGGCTTTTTTGCGCTATAGGAAACTTTGCGGATCGACGTCGATTTCGAGCTTGAGGTTGCCGGTCGTCTTCGGCGCGATCGCCATCCAGTCGCGCAGATAGCCGGACAGATCGAAACCGCGCGCGGATTTCACCAGCAGCCGAAATCGATAGCGGCCCTTGATGACCGCGAGCGGCGCTTCGGCCGGGCCGAGCACTTTGACGCGCTCGTCGAGCGGCGCGAGGCCCGCCAGCTTGCGGGCGAAGCCTTCGGCGGTCGGCCGATCGCCGGCCGAAATGATCAGACTCGCCAGCCGGCCGAACGGCGGATAGCCGGCGCGCTCGCGGGCCGCGATCTCGCTGTCGTAAAATGCCTCGCGATCCGACGCGATCAGCGCCTTCATCACGGGATGCTCCGGCTGATGCGTCTGCAAATAGCCGACGCCGCGGCCCTGCTCGCGTCCGGCGCGGCCGATCACCTGATTGAGCAATTGGAACGTCCGCTCGGCCGCGCGCGGGTCGCCATTGCCGAGCCCGAGATCGGCATCAATCACGCCGACGAGGTTCAGTCGCGGAAAGTTATGTCCTTTGGCGACCAGCTGGGTGCCGATGATGACATCCACGCGACCTTCCGCGATCTCGTTGAGTTCGGACCGCATCGTCTCGATCGACGTGATCAGATCGCTCGACAGCACCATCGTGCGCGCGCCGGGAAACAACGCCGCGGCTTCCTCCTGCAAGCGCTCGACGCCTGGCCCGACCGCAACCAGCGATTCCTCCAGCCCGCAATGTGGACATCGATGCGGGCGCGGAATCGAAAAACCGCAATGGTGGCAGACCAGGCGCTGGCGAAACCGATGATCGACCAGCCACGCATCGCAGATGTTGCAGGAAAAGCGATGGCCGCAACCACGACATAAGGTCAGCGGCGCGTAGCCGCGCCGGTTCAGAAACAGCAGCGCCTGTTCTTTTTTATCGATCGCGATCTGGATGTTCTCGGCGAGACGCGGCGCGATGAAGCGTCCGCGCATCGGGCCTTCGCGGCGCAGGTCGATCGCCTCGATCTGCGGCATATGCTGGCCGCCGAAGCGCGACGGCAGGGCGACGCGCTGGTAGCGGCCCTTTCGCGCGTTCACTTCGGTTTCGACCGACGGCGTCGCCGACGCGAGGATGACCGGAATCTTCGCGATCGACGCGCGCACGACGGCCATGTCGCGGGCGTGATAGTGCGCGCCCTCGTCCTGCTTGTAGGCTTGATCGTGTTCCTCATCGACGATGATCAGGCCGAGCTTGGCGTAAGGCAGAAACAGCGACGAGCGCGCGCCGACAATGACCTGGGCCTCGCCGGCCGCGACCGCCGCCCAGTTTCGCGCGCGCGTTCGCGGCGTGAGTTCGGAATGCCATTCCAGCGGCCGCACGCCGAAACGCAACGCGAAGCGATCCAGAAATTGTCCGGTGAGCGCGATTTCCGGCATCAGGATCAACACCTGTTCACCGCGCTTGATGATCTCCGCGACCGCCTCGAAATACACTTCGGTCTTGCCGGAGCCGGTCACGCCGTCGAGCAGCGCCACCTTGAAGTCGCCCGATGTCGCCAGCGTCCGCAGCGCCGCCGCCGCGCCCTCCTGCTCCGGTGAGAAATCCGAGATCGCCCAGTCCGGATCGACTTGCGTGGCCGCGAGGTCGCGCGGCATCGGCTCGGTGAGTAAGGTGCCTTCATCGACCAGGCCGTCGATGACGCCGACACTGACGCCGGCCTCGCGCGCGACGTCGGATTTGCCGTGCAACAGGCCATCGGACAGAATGTCGATCAGCCGATGTCGCGCCGGCGTCATGCGTTTGGGCGGCGCGCCGACCAGGCGCACGCCGGTCCGCGTGCGCTCGGGGCCGAGATCCCAGCCCATCCGCAACGACATCCGCAGCACCATGCCGCGCGCCGACAACGTGTAGGTCGAGACCCAATCGACGAGCTTGCGGAGTTCGTCGCGCAGCGGCGGCACGTCGAGCTTTTCCCCGACATCCTTGAGCCGGTTGTGCAGACGCGGCTCGGGCTGGGCATTGTCCGCCCAGACCACGCCCATCACGTCACGCGCGCCCAACGGCACCGACACCAGATCGCCGGCCTTGAGCTCCATCCCCCGGGGCACGCGATAGGAATAGGTTTGGTTCAGCGCAACCGGCACCAGCACATCGACGAAACCGGTCGATGCGCTCGGTTGATCTGCGAACAGGTTGGGCGAATCGGTCACGCAATGTCTCGCTGGACGGGTGGCTCATGTAAGCCGCGGCGGCCTGCGGAACCAGTGGGTCATGCCCACAACCGTCATCGCCTGGCAGTGGGCGCAGACTCCCCCTGCGCCCGGGCGACCCCGGTGACGGCAGCGGCGGTGCTTAACCCGCGCTTCACCGAAGCGATGTGATAACTTTCATTGTCTCATCATTGAACGCATCATGACCAAACCTGCCGTCCCCCCCATCAACCTCGTCTGCGCCGACGAATCGCTCTCGTTGCAGATGACGCGCTGGCTGGCGCATCTGCGGACCGAGCGGCGGCTGTCGCCGAAAACGCTCGAGGCCTATGCCCGCGACCTCAGGCAATGCCTGATGTTTCTCAGCGGGCATTGGGGCACCCGGGTCTCGCTGGCGCGTTTCGCCAGATTGGAAGCCACCGACATTCGCGCCTTCATGGCCGCGCGGCGCGCCGACGATGTCGCCGGCCGTTCGCTGGCCCGCGCGTTGGCCGGGCTGCGGTCGTTCGGAAAATTTCTCGAGCGCGAGGGCGTCGGCAAGCTTGGTGCATTGTCGGCGATCCGTGCGCCGAAAATCGGCAAGAGCCTGCCCAAACCGCTGCAGATGGCGGCCGCGCGGCAGGTGGTCGATCCGGACATTCGCGCCGGTGAGAACCGCGAGCCGTGGATCTGGGCGCGCGACGCCGCGGTGATGGCTCTTCTATATGGTTCCGGTCTGCGCATCTCCGAGGCCCTGGGGCTTTTGAAGCGCGACGTGCCGAAGCCGGGCGAAGGCGACGTGCTCGTCGTCACCGGCAAGGGCAACAAGACCCGCATGGTGCCGGTGCTGCAAAGCGTATTGCAGGCGGTGCAGGATTATATCGCGCAATGCCCGCACCCGCTGCCGGCGGACGGGCCGGTCTTCGTGGGCGCGCGCGGCGGGCCGCTGAGCCCCCGCATCATCCAGCTGACGATGGAGCGGCTGCGCGGCGCGCTCGGCCTGCCCGACAGCGCCACCCCGCACGCGCTGCGCCACTCCTTCGCCACGCATCTCTTGACGCGCGGCGGCGACCTCCGCGCGATTCAGGAATTGCTCGGCCACGCGTCGTTATCGACCACCCAGGTCTATACCGGGATCGACACTGAGCGGCTGTTCGAGGTCTATCGCACCGCGCATCCGAGGCCATGAGACCACCTGCGGCCGTCATCATCCGCCAAAGCGGAACAACCGGTATGCCCGGGCGCTCGTGCTTGAACATGATGTCGAAATAGCGGGTCGCCCGGTCGCGGGACGCAAAGGTGCGCCCGTTGCCGGGCGATGACGGCCGCGTCGCCAAACCCCATCGTCATCATCGTTTCACTTGCATGCCGTGATCGCTTGCGACAATGCTCACGCGGGTTCGCAAGAGGATTGAGACATGGGCGCGCACGAAAGCATGGAACACGCGGAGCACGTCGAACATGCGTCCGGCTCCAACAAGAAGATCGCGCTGCTGATCGCCGTGATCGCTCTGTTTTTGGCGCTGTCCGAGACGCTTGGCAAAGGCGCGCAGACCGAATCGATCAGCAAGAACGTCGAGGCGTCAAACCTCTGGGCCTTCTTCCAGGCCAAAAGTATCCGCCGCACCGTGGTGCAGGCGACGTCCGATCAGGCGCGATTGAGCCTCGGCGTCATGGGCGACGACACCGCCAAGGGCGCGCTGCAAAAGCAGATCGAGGACTGGAAGAAGACCGCCGATCGCTACCGGTCCGAGCCGGAAACCGGCGAAGGCCAGGACCAGCTCGCGGCGCGCGCCAAGCAGGCCGAGGAAAAGCGCGATCTGGCGCTGGCCAAGTATCATCATTACGAGGTCGCGTCGGCGGCGTTCCAGATCGGCATCGTATTGGCGTCGGCGACGATCATCACCGGCATGATCGTGCTGGCTTATGTATCGGGCGCGCTGGCGGTTGCCGGCATCGCCTTCACGCTGATCGGCCTGTTCGCGCCGCATGCCGTGCATCTGATGTGAACGTCGGCGGCGAGCAAGCCCGCTTCGCGTAAGTCCACAGCAGACAGGATGGTACGAGGCGTTATCTCAATTAAAAACTAGCTCAATGAAAATCCCGCGACCGTGGTAAAATCCTGACGTCGCGTGGATGGCGGATTTGCTGGGCCGGCGCATCGGGATGATCGCGGCGGTCGCCGTTGAGCGGTTCGTCGCGATTGGCTTTATCCGGCAGCAACGATCGTTCCGGCGAGAGCCCTTCGGACAAGTCGTTCAGCTCGAAACTGCGATCGACCAGACGGGACGCGACGAGATGCACGACTCCCTCTTCGCTGGCCTGAATGGTGCCCTCCACCAAGATCAGCCGCGCGCCCATCACTTCCTTGCGGAATTGTTCAAGGATCGACGGCCAGACCACGACATTGGCGATGCCGGTTTCATCCTCCAGCGTCATGAACACCACGCCTTTCGCGCTGCCCGGCCGCTGCCGCACCAGCACGACGCCGGCACATGACGCGCGGCGGCCATTGCTCCGCGTATCGGACACGCGTTTGCAAGTCATCACCCGCTCGGCATCGAAGAGCCGCCGCAGGAATTGCATCGGATGGCCTTTCAGCGACAGCCGGATGGTCTGGTAATCCGCGACGACATGTTCGGCGGCGGGCATCTGCGGCAAGGGCTCCGCGGACTCGTCGGACAATTCGCGCGCATCGGCGCTCTCGAACAGAGGGAGCGGCACGTCGTCCGGCAGGCGTCGCACCGCCCACAGCGCGCCGCGACGGTCGAGCCCGATGGAGCGGAAGGCGTCCGCATCCGCGAGCAACACCAGCGCGCGTTTCGGCAGTTTCGTCGCGCGCGCGAAATCCTCCAGCGTCGTGATCGCGCAGCGTTCGCGCGCGACGACGATCCGCTGACACCAGTCGTCGTCAGACCAAGATTGCGGTCTGTCGAGATCGCGGACCCTGAACCCGTCAATCTGGCGGAAGCCCAGCCGCACCGCATGATAGTCGCCGGTCTTTTCTTCCAGCATGTTGTCGCCGTGGCTGAAGGAAATATCGATGTCACGCACGATGACTCTGTTATCGCGCGCATCGCGCACGATCTGCGCGGGTGCGTAGAAACCCATCGGCTGCGAGTTCAGCAGTCCGCAGCAGAAGACATCTGGATGATGATGCTTCAGCCATGATGACACATAGACCAGCTGCGCGAAGCTCGCGGCATGGCTTTCCGGGAAACCATAGCTGCCGAAGCCCTTGATCTGGTCGAAACAGGTTTTGGCGAAGGTCGGATCGTAACCACGCGCGATCATGCGGCTCACCATCCTCTCCTCGAACAGCGGCATGGTGCCGACATTTCGGAACGTCGCCATCGCACGCCGCAGGCCATTGGCCTCCTCGGAAGTGAATTCCGCGGCTTTCATCGCAATCCGCATGGCCTGTTCCTGGAACAGCGGCACGCCCAACGTTTTGTAAAGAACACCCTTAAGTTCGGCCTGATCGCCGCCCTTCGGATAGGGGTAATCGATCTTCTCCGGATCCATTTTACGCCGCTTCAGATAGGGATGCACCATGTTGCCCTGAATAGGACCGGGCCGCACGATCGCGACCTGGATGACGAGATCATAGAAGGTGCGCGGCTTCAGGCGCGGCAGCATGTTCATCTGCGCGCGGCTCTCGACCTGAAACACGCCGAGCGACTCACCGCGACAGAGCATGTCGTAAACTTTTTGATCCTCACGCGGCACAGTGACTAAACCATAGCGAATGCCCTTGTGATCGGCGATCAGGTCGAAGCATTTGCGGATGCAGCTCAACATGCCCAGCGCGAGGATATCGACCTTCATCATCTTCAGCGTGTCGACATCGTCCTTGTCCCATTCGATGAAGGTGCGGGCGGCCATCGCCGCATTGCCGATCGGCACGAAGCTGTCGAGCCGATCCTGCGTCAGCACAAAGCCGCCGACATGCTGCGACAGATGACGCGGGAAGCCGATCAGCTCGGTCGCGAGCGTGACCGCAAGGCTGACGGTCGGATTGCTCGGATCGAGCCCGGCCTGCTTCACCTGCATGTCGTTGAGACCCTTGCCCCAACTGCCCCACACCGTATCGGCGAGCGCGGCGGTCACATCCTCGGTGAGACCGAGTACCTTGCCGACATCTCGGATCGCCGAGCGGGGGCGATAATGAATGACCGTGGCGATGATCGCGGCGCGGTGGCGACCGTAACGCGCATAGACATATTGCATCACCTCCTCGCGCCGCGAATGCTCGAAATCGACATCGATGTCGGGTGGCTCCAGCCGCTCCTTGGAAATGAAGCGCTCGAACAGCAGATCGATCTCGGTCGGATTGACCGCGGTAATGCCGAGCACATAGCAGACAGCTGAATTCGCCGCCGAGCCACGGCCCTGACACAGGATGCCTTTGTTGCGGGCGAACACAACGATGTCATGGACGGTCAGGAAATAATGCGCGTAATCGAGTTCAGCGATCAGGGCCAACTCCTTTTCCAACGTGACGCGCAGCGCATCATCGACCTGGTCCTTGAAATAATGTCTGGCGCCGGCCCAGGTCAGGTCTTCGAGATGACGCTGCGCCGTCTTGCCCGACGGCACCGGCTCGTTCGGATATTGATATTTGAGCTGGTCGAGCGAGAACGATATCCGCTCGGCAAAACGCAGCGTTTGCGCAATCGCATCGGGGAAATTATGAAACAGCCGTATCATTTCCTGCGCGGGCTTGAGATGTCGCTCGGCATTGGCTTCGAGCTTGCGGCCGATCGCATCGATCGCGGTCTTTTCGCGGATGCAACTCAGCACGTCCTGCAACGGCCGCCGCGCCGGGTGATGATACAGGACGTCATTCGTCGCGAGCAGCGCCAGGCCGGCGTTTGTTGCGATGGTCTGCAACCGCATCAACCGCCGCGCATCGTCGCCACGATAGAAACGGTTGCGCCCAACCAGACGCCGTCGGCGGCGCTTTGCATCAGGCGATCAAGCGTTGTGACCAGCGGCGCGGATGCGAAACGGTGCGGCGGCATTGCGACCAGCAACTGCCCCTCGCTGGACGCGAGCAGATCGTCGAGCGTCAACCGACACTCGCCCTTGTCGGCGGCGCGCTTGCCCTGGGTGAGCAACCGGCAGAGCC
>JAQGJY010000243.1 GCA_028290325.1 Tardiphaga sp. | reverse complement strand
AGCGCGCGCAAGCCATGGGCGGGACCTGCACCGGCGAGCACGGTATCGGGCAAGGCAAGCAAAAATATCTCAAGGCCGAATTGGGGCAGCCTGCGATCGATGCGATGCGCGCGCTGAAACAGGCGCTTGATCCGCAGAACATCTTCAATCCGGGAAAGATTCTGCCCGCCGCGTAGTCGGGTCACGGGCGTATTATTGTTGCGTGACTTCTAAAACACATTCGAGAATTTGTATTAGCAGAAACGCGAATAGCAGTTGTATGAACCGGCACGCGCTGCCATTGATTGAATGAATGACCCTGCGCCGCGCGCGCTTGAATGAAGAAGACAGACCCATGCCCGCGACGCAGACCCGTTTGTTCTACGGCTGGATCATCGTCGGCATCACCTTCGTGACGATGGCGATCGGCGTCAACGCGCGGACCTCGTTCTCGCTGCTGTTCTCGCCGATCCTCGACGAATTCGGCTGGGACCGTGGCGTCACGGCCGGTGCGTTTTCCTTTGGCTTTCTGGTGTCCGCGATCATTAGCCCGCTGATCGGGCGGATGATGGACCGCTCCGGTCCGCGCCTCGTGATGGAAATCGGCGTCGTGCTGATGGGCAGCGGGCTGCTGCTCGCGCCGCTGACGACACAGCCGTGGCATCTTTATCTCACCATCGGCGTGATGGTCGGCGGCGGCAGCATCTGCCTCGGCTATTCCGGGCAATCATTGTTTTTGCCGAACTGGTTCATCCGCAAGCGCGGTCTCGCGATCGGCATCGCCTTCGCCGGCGTCGGCATTGGTTCGGTGACGATGCTGCCGTGGGTGCAATGGCTGATCGAAACCTCCGGCTGGCGCAGCGCCTGCATCGCGATGGGGCTGCTGGTGCTGGTCGTGCTCGCGCCGATCAACCTGATGCTGCGCAAGCGGCCGGAAGACATGGGCCTGCAACCGGACGGCGACGGCGCGCATGGCGGCGCTTACAAGCCGGTCTCCAACGTGGTCGATCCGGCTTGGGTGGCGGTTGACTGGACCTTGGCGCGCGCGATGAAAACCGCGCGCTTCTGGTGGATCGCCGCCGGTTTCTTCTGCGGGCTGTATGGCTGGTACGCCGTGCAGGTGCATCAGACCAAATATCTGCTCGATATCGGCTTCAGCCGTGGCGTGGCGGCGTGGGCGCTCGGCCTCGTCAGCCTGCTCGGCGTGCCCGGCCAGATTTACTTCGGGCATTTGTCGGATCGGATCGGCCGCGAATGGGTATGGTGCATCAGCGGCCTCGGCTTTGCGATCTGTTACGCGACGCTGATCCTGCTCGCCGAGCTGCCGAGCCTGGCGCTGATCGGCGTGATGGTCGTGGCGCAGGGCGTGCTCGGCTATGCCTGCACGTCGATCATGGGCGCGGTGGTGCTTGAAATCTTTCAGGGCAAGCATTTCGGCAGCATCTTCGGCGTGCTGATGCTGGCGGCGCTGGCCGGCGGTGCATCCGGGCCGTGGGTGACGGGCGTGTTGCACGACCATTTCGGCACCTACACGGTCGCCTTCCTGATCGGCATCGTCGTCAGTCTGGTTGGCGCGCTGACGATCTGGATGGCCGCGCCGGGGAAAATCCGCGCCGTCACCGGGCGGCTGCATCAGGTGCCGGCTTGAAGCTCGCTCGGTCCTGCCATGCGCGGCCCCACGCCGCTGTGACTTCGCCACAGTTCTTCTTGTATAAGATCTCTCTGTAAGAGTCGGTTCGCCGCACATTCAGAGGGAGACCCCGTGCAGACGACGCTGCTCGGATTGGCGATCGCTTTCATCATCGCGCTGGCCGCCGCTCTGGTCGGGCCGTTTTTCATCGACTGGAATCAATTCCGCCCGCAATTCGAGGCCGAAGCCAGCCGGATTCTCGGCACGCCGGTGCGCGTCGCGGGCGCGCTCGACGCACGGCTGCTGCCGGCGCCGTCGTTGCGTTTGCGCGACGTGCAGGTCGGCGGCGCCAATGATCTCGGCAAAGTCCGCGCCGAGCAGCTTGATGTCGAATTGAGCCTGGGATCGCTGATGCGCGGCGAGCTCCGCGCCACCGAGCTGACCATCAACGGCGCGGCGGTTGACCTTGGTCTCGACGCCAATGGTCGGGTCGATTGGCCGGCGACAAGCGGAGCTTATAATCTCGGCACGCTGGCGATCGACCGTGTCAATCTCACCGGCCGCATCGTGCTGCATGATGCCGCGAGCCGCGGCACCATCGAATTCGACGACCTCGCGGTTAGTGGCGATGTCCGCGCGCTGGCCGGCTCGATTCGCGGCGATGGCAATTTTCGACTGGCCGGCGCGCGCTATCCGTTCCGGGTGTCGTCAGGGCCCGGCCTCGGCAATGTCGGCACCCGCCTGCATCTGACGATCGATCCCGCCGAAGTGCCGCTGTCGATCGATCTCGACGGCCTGCTGACGTTCGACAATCGCGCGCCGCGTTTCGACGGCGCGCTGGTGCTGGCTCGTCCGCTGCCGCCGCGTTACGTCACCGATCCGCCGCCGCCATGGCGCGTGACGGCGAAGCTCAAAGTCGATCCCGCGACCGCGATGCTCGATCAGCTTGAGGCGTCCTATGGCGCGGACGAGACCGCGCTCAAGCTCGCCGGCAATGCCGGATTGCGGTTCGGTGTGA
>JAQGJY010000196.1 GCA_028290325.1 Tardiphaga sp. | reverse complement strand
TCCATGTGCTGGCGACGCAGAACCCGCTGGAGCAGGAAGGCACCTATCCGCTGCCCGAAGCGCAGCTCGATCGCTTCCTGATGGAAATCGACGTCGATTATCCGGACCGCGACGCCGAGCGCCGCATCCTGTTCGAAACGACAGGGGCCGACGAAACGCTCGCCAAGGCCGCGATGACGACGGAAACGCTCATCGCCGCGCAACGCCTGGTGCGCCGCCTGCCGGTCGGCGAGTCCGTGGTCGAAGCCATCCTCACCTTGGTCCGTTCGGCACGTCCGGGACCGGACGCTGGCGACGCCGGCAAATGGATCGCGTGGGGCCCCGGCCCGCGCGCCAGCCAGTCGCTGATGCTGGCGGTCCGTGCCCGTGCGCTGCTCGATGGCCGCCTGGCGCCGTCGGTCGATGACGTGCTCGATCTGGCCGAACCGGTGCTGAAGCATCGCATGGCGCTGACCTTCTCGGCCCGTGCCGAAGGCAAGACCATTCCGGATGTCATCAGGCAACTGAAGTCACGGATCGGTTGATGGCCGCAGCCGCGCCAGCGACAACGAGCCCCGCGTCACAGGAAACCGCCGCGATCCGTCGCGCCGACGGCGAAAGCCGGTCGCTGGCGGATTCGCTGCCGCGTCTGGTGCTCGAAGCGCGGCGCATCGCGGCCAATGTGATCCACGGCCTGCATGGTCGCCGCCGCGCCGGCGCCGGCGAGAGTTTCTGGCAATATCGCCGCTTCGTGTCGGGTGAGCCGTCGCAGAATGTCGATTGGCGGCGCTCGGCGCGCGACGATCATCTGTATGTCCGCGAGCAGGAATGGGAGGCCGCGCATACCGTCTGGCTGTGGCCGGATCGCTCGGCGTCGATGGCCTTCGCCTCCAAAGGTGCGCGGGACAGCAAGCTCGAACGCGCGCTGATCGTCACCTTCGCGCTGGCCGAATTGCTGGTCGCCGGCGGCGAGCGCGTCGGCGTGCCCGGTCTGATGAACCCGACCGCGAGCCGCGGCGTCATCGACAAAATGGCGCAGGCGATGCTGCACGAATCCGCCGCGCGCGCGAGCCTGCCGCCGTCCTTCGTGCCGTCCGCCTTGGCCGAGATCGTGGTACTGTCGGATTTCTGGTCACCGATTCCCGAGATCTCATCGACGCTCGCGGGCCTCTCGGCCTCCGGCGCGCATGGCACGCTGGTGCAGGTCGTCGATCCGGCCGAAGAAACCTTTCCTTATTCGGGCCGCACCGAATTCGTCGAGCCCGAGAGCGGCGAAGTCGTTACCGCCGGCCGCGCCGAGCGTTGGGCCGCCGATTACGTCAACCGCGTCGCCGCCCATCGCGAGGCCATCCGCGCGGAGACAAGCAAGCTCGGCTGGATGTTCTCGACGCATACGACGTCGCGCTCGGCCGCCGAATTGCTGCTGTTTCTGCATAGCGGTTTGATGGTCAACAAAGGCGCGTCGAGCGCCATCGTGAAGGTGGGACGGATCGGATGATGGCCGCAATCCCATTGAGCTTCGCGCAACCTTTGATGCTGCTCGGTCTCGTCAGCCTGCCGGTGCTGTGGTGGCTGCTGCGCGTGATGCCGCCGCGCCCGCGGCGCATCGCGTTTCCACCGACACGATTGCTGTTCGACATCGCGCCGAAGGAAGAGACCCCATCGCGCTCGCCGTGGTGGCTGACTGTGTTGCGCCTGCTCGCCGCCGCGCTGATTATCCTGGCCGCCGCCGGCCCGATCTGGAATCCGCAGGCCGGCGCCGCCGGCCAGAATGGCCCGCTGGTATTGCTGATCGATGACGGCTGGAGCGCCGCGTCGAGCTGGGACGCGCGCATCCGGACCGCCGATGAATTGATCGCGAAGGCTGACAATGATCGGCGCGGCGTGGCCTTGATTGCATTGTCCGAACCCACGAAGGATATCACGCTGATGCCGGCCGGCACGGCGCGCGTCGCGTTGCGGCAGCTGGCGCCGAAGCCTTACGCGGTGGAACGCGTCGAAACGCTGCCGGCGATCGAGCGTTTTCTGAAAGCGACGGGCCAGAGCGATCTGGTCTGGCTGTCGGACGGCATCGACACCGGACGCGGACCCGAATTTGTCGAAGGTCTCGGCAAGATCGTCGGTGACCGCGCAATGACCATCATCGAGGGTGGCGCGGCACCGGCCCGCGCTTTGGTGGCCGCTGAAAACGCCGCCGCGAAAATGATCGTGAAGGTGCTGCGCGCGCAGGTCGGCGGCACCGACACCGGCGTGGTGCGCGCGCTCGACCAGAAGAACGTGCCGATCGCCGAGGCGACATTCAACTTTGCGGCCGACGAACGCGAGACCGACGCCGCGTTCGATCTGCCTGTCGAACTGCGCAACGATATCGCGCGGTTGGAAATCGCCAATGAGCGCTCGGCCGGCGCGGTGCAACTGCTCGACAAACGCTGGCGTCGTCGTGCCATCGGCATCGTCTCGGGCGCGACCAGCGATACCGCGCAGCCGCTGTTGGCCTCGACGTTCTATCTGACGCGCGCGCTGGCGCCGTTCGCCGATGTCCGGTTAGGCGATCGCGGCTCCGCGACGCAGACCATCACGCAATTCCTCGACCAGAAATTGCCGATGATCGTGCTCGCCGATGTCGGCAGCCTTGCCCCCGAGATTCGTGATCGCCTGACGGCGTGGGTCGATCAGGGCGGCGTGCTGGTGCGTTTCGCCGGGCCGCGTCTGGCGCAGGCCGACGACGATCTCGTGCCGGTGAAATTGCGACGCGGTGGCCGCAGCCTCGGCGGCAGCCTGACCTGGGAGAAGCCGCAGAACCTCGCGAGCTTCGCGGCCGACGGCCCGTTCGCGGGCCTGCCGGTGCCGAAGGACATCACCGTCAACCGTCAGGTTCTCGCTGAACCCGACGCTCAACTCGCGACCCGAAGCTGGGCCTCTTTGGTGGACGGCACGCCGCTGGTTACCGGCGAGCGGCGCGGCAAGGGCATCGTCTCGCTCTTTCATGTCAGCGCCGATATGCGCTGGTCGGATCTGCCGCTGTCCGGCACCTTCGTCGAGATGCTGCGGCGGATCGTCGATCTGTCCGGCTACACATCGACGCCCGGTGCCGGCGTGGCCGGTGAGGTCAAGGCCGAAACCGTCGCGCCGCTGCGGACGCTCGACGGCTTCGGCGCATTCGGCCCGCCGCCCGCCACGGCGAAACCACTGGCCGCCGATTATCGCGACCGCGCGTCGCCCGAACATCCGCCGGGCTTCTACGGCCCCGCCGATGGACCGCTCGCGGTCAATGCGCTTGCCGCCGCCGATCGCATCGCGCCGCTGGACTCGTCGGCGTTGCGGGCGCAGCGCGCTGGCTATACGTCCGGCGAACCGCGCGATTTGCGCGGCATGCTGCTGTCGTCGTCGCTGGGTCTGTTCCTGATCGACGCGATCATCGTCGCGTTGCTCGGCGGCGGCATCGCCTCGTTGCTGCGCCGGCGCCGTCCCGCGACGGCGGCGCTGCTGATCGCCATGGCGTTGTCGACAATGATGGCATGGTCCGGGCCGTCGCACGCCCAGGCGCCGAAGCCGGCACCCCGGCAACAGCGGCAAGTGCAGAAGCAGCCGCCCTCTCCCGCGCCGGCCGCCGCCGAGGACGACTTCGCCATCAAGGCGACATCGCAGACGCGGCTGGCCTATGTCGTCACCGGCAATGCCGACGTCGACTCCATCGTCAAAGCAGGGCTGTCCGGCCTGACATTGTTTCTCGCGCAGCGCACCGCGCTGGAAGCCGGCGACCCCGTCGGCATCGACCCGGCGCGAGACGAGTTGGCGTTCTTCCCGCTGATCTATTGGCCCGTGGTGCCCGGGGCCGCCAAGCCTTCGTCGGACGCGATCAATCGCATCGACGCTTATATGAAGCAGGGCGGCACCGTGCTGTTCGACACCCGCGACGCGCTCGAGGCGCCGCCGGGCCCGGATGGCCAGTCGCAGACGCCCGGCATGCTGTCGCTGCGGGGAATCTTGGCCTCGCTCGACGTGCCCGAATTGGAGCCGGTGCCGCGCGAGCACGTGCTGACCAAGACGTTTTTTCTGCTGCGCGATTTTCCCGGCCGCTTCAGCGAGGGCCAGACCTGGGTCGAGACGCTGCCGCGCGACGAGAACGAGGACGACAGCAACGCCCGCCCCGCCCGTGGTGGCGACGGCGTGTCGCCGATCATCATCACCTCGAACGATCTCGCCGGGGCCTGGGCGATGCGACCCGACGGCCAGCCGATGTTGCCGCTGACCCCGGGCGAACCGCGCCAGCGCGAATTCGCGTTCCGGGCGGGCGTCAACATCGTGATGTACACGCTGACCGGCAACTACAAGGCCGATCAGGTCCACGCGCCGGCTCTGATCGAACGGCTGGGGCAGTGATGATAACCAACCGCGATCCTGTCAGCCGTCATTGCCGCGCAATGACGTGGAGAGGCTAAATGCAATACGGCATCGTCTTTGCGCCCCTGGTCCCGACGCTGGTCCTGTGGATCGGCCTCGCCGCCGTCGTCGTCATCGCGGCGCTGCTGCTGGTCGGCCGCACGCGCGGCACGCTGGTCCGTGTCGCCGCCCTGGCTTTGATCCTGCTTGCGCTCGCCAACCCGTCGTTCACCCGCGAGGACCGCGAGCCGCTGTCGTCGGTCGCCGCCGTCGTCATCGACAAAAGCCCGAGCCAGAATTTCGGCGAGCGCACCAAGGAAACCGCGCAGGCGCAGGAGCAACTGGTTGCCCGGTTGAAGGAGATCAAGGGTCTCGACGTCCGCGTCGTCGACGCCGGACAGGCCGATGGCGAGACCGATGGCACGCGGCTGTTCGGCGCGCTGTCGTCGGCCCTGTCCGACGTGCCGACCGACCGCGTCGCCGGCGCCTTTCTGATCACCGATGGCCGCGTCCACGACATTCCCGCCAATGCCGCCGCGCTCGGATTTTCCGCGCCGGTGCATGCGCTGATCACGGGCCGCAAGGACGAGCGCGATCGCCGCATCGCGGTCACCGCGGCTCCCAGATTCGGCATCGTCGGACAGAACCAGACCATCACCTATCGCCTCGACGATCAGGGCGTCACCGGCGAGCGGGCCCGCGTCGTCGTGCGCCGCGATGGCGACGTGATCGCCGAGCGCACGCTGCTGTCCGGCGAAACCGTCAACGTCGATGTCAATATCAAGCATCCCGGTCAGAACATCGTCGAGATCGAGGCCTCGCCGCTGCAAGATGAGCTGACGCTGGTCAACAACCGCGCCGTCGTCGCCATCGAAGGCGTCCGCGACAAGCTGCGCGTGCTGCTGGTGTCCGGCGAGCCGCATTCCGGCGAACGCACCTGGCGCAACCTGCTCAAGTCCGACGCCAGCATCGACCTCGTGCACTTCACGATTCTGCGTCCGCCGGAAAAGCAGGACGG
>JAQGJY010000167.1 GCA_028290325.1 Tardiphaga sp. | reverse complement strand
CCGGACCCCGCATAGCGATGCGCGGTGCCCCATTCCTTCAGGGCCTTGGCGGCCGGTACGCGGTCGGTGTCGATCGCGGCGATCAGATCGATGGCGGCGGAGAGGCGCGCGGACGGCGTCATGCCACTGTCGCCAGCAGCATCTTCAGCGCGAAGTAAATCCACATCGCCATCAGCACCAGCGCGCTGGCGAACCACGCCATCGCCCGCGGCCGCAGGTCATTCGACGTGACGAAGATGCCGGCATGCGCGAGCCGCGCGACGACGAACACCCACGACAGCAGCACCAGCACCAGATCGATGCGGCGCAGCGGCAGGCCGATCGCGATCAGCGCGTAAAACAGAACCGGAATTTCAAACTGGTTGCGGAAGCAATCGCCGAATTGCGCGGCGCGGGCCGGCCACTTCACGGTGCCGGCGACAATATCGTTCGGCCTGGCCTGCCCGGTCTTCATCGCGCGCATGCGATTGCCGGCCATGCCGAAGAACAACGCGAATGTCAGCGCGACCAGCACGAATACCGGCAGCAGGACCATTTGGACAGACATCGGAAACCCCTTATCAAAATAACGCCGTCGTCCGTCGAGACGCGCGCGAGGATGCGCGCTGCTCTGGATGACGGCTTCGTCAGCACCGCGTCACTCTGAGGCGCTCATCGTCGATCGCGCTTGCGCGGCGACGATAAGCCTCGAGGATGCGTAGCGATCAGGCCTTGTCCGGCCCGACACGGACGAGCTGCTTGCCGAAATTCGCGCCCTTCAACAGACCCATGAAGGCCGCCGGCGCGCTGTCAAGCCCTTCGGTGACGAACTCGCGATGCTTGAGCTTGCCCTCGCGCAGCCATTGCGACATGTCGCGCAGGAAATCACCGTGACGCGCGGCGAAATCGCTGACGATGAAGCCACGGAACGTCAGCCGCTTGGTCAGCACGGCGCGCATCATCGAGCCGGCCCATTTCGGCACTTCGGCTTCGGTGGCGTTGTAGCCCGCGATGAGGCCGCAGACGGGAATGCGCGCGAACGCATTCAGGCGCGGAAACACCGCCTCGAACACATGGCCGCCGACATTTTCGAAATAGACGTCAATGCCCTTCGGGCAGGCCTCCTTGAGCTTGGCGGCCAAATCGGGATCACGATGGTCGAGACATTCGTCGAAGCCGAGTTCGTTTTTGACGTAATCGCATTTCGCCTTGCCGCCGGCGATGCCGACCGCCCGCGCGCCCTTGATCTTGGCGATCTGCCCGACCGCCGAACCGACCGCGCCGGAGGCCGCCGCGACGACGACGGTTTCGCCGGGCTGCGGCTTGCCGATGTCGAGCAGGCCGGTATAGGCCGTCATGCCGGGCATGCCGAGCACGCCAATGGCCGTCGAGACCGGACCCGCGGACGGATCGATCTTGCGAAGACCCTTGCCGTCGGACACCGCATGGGTCTGCCAGCCGGCATGTGACAATACGACGTCGCCAACCTTGAACCCCGGGTTATGCGACGCGATCACCTCGGAGACCGTGCCGCCTTCCATCACGCCGCCGATCGGCACCGGCTGCGCGTAAGACGGGCCGTCGCTCATGCGGCCGCGCATATAAGGATCCAGCGACAGCCAGATCGTGCGCAGCAACACCTCGCCGTCCTTCGGCGTCGGCACGGCGTAGCTTTCGATCTTGAAATCGCTCGGCTTCGGTTCACCGTTCGGGCGTGCGGCAAGGGTGATGCGCTTGGCGGATTCGGTCATGTGGTTTCCCCAGTTTTCTTGATTGAGATCAGGCGACCAGTTTGGCCAGCGCGGCATCGAACGCCGCGGCGGCGGATTCAAGATCCTTGAACGAGACGCCGCTGTCGGCGGATTGCTTCTGCTTGTCCGTGGCGCTCGGACGAATGTCGGCGATCGGCCTTGCGCCGTCGAGCATCGCGGCCGGCGCGATGACGTGGAATTCGGCGCTGTCGATTGGCTGCTCTTTCAGCAAAAAGACACCGAGCGACACGATGTCGTTGCCGCGACGATGCGAGATGTAACGCTCAACAGCCACCGAGCCATCGCGCTGCATGCCGCCGAGTTTGGCGCGGCCGTCGCTGCCGAACAATTTATGCGCGCGAAACCCCTTGATGCCTTCGGAACGGGCTTTGGCGGTGTCTTCGGTGAGATCGTATTTCGCCGCCATCTCCTTGCCGATGGCCGCGATCCGTTCCGACATCGTGTGCTCGAACTCCTTGACCTCGGTGCGCGGCTTGCTGGCGCCGGAGCGCGGCTTGTTCGCGCCGCGCTTTTCCAGCTCGGCCTTGCAGGTCGCGGTGAGCGTTTCGACGCCCTTCCGCTCGGCGTTGGCCATGAGGTTTTTCAGGTCCGGGCTCGATAGCGCGGCAATCTTCTCGTCAGTCCAATCGACCATAATATTCAACAATCTTTTCAGTGCGGGGCGGATGCGTTCGCATGCATCGAAGCCGTCGCGAGACACCTGCGGGCGCAGGCCGCGGACGGCGGCGAATTCAGTGTAGCCGGTTTACAGGCGCAGTGGGGCCCTATTTGGGCCGCCCTTGCCTACACCCCGCCCGGATAATTCGGGCTTTCGCGGGTGATGGTGACATCGTGGACATGGCTTTCGCGCAAGCCCGCCCCGGTGATGCGAACGAATTGTGCCTTGTGGTGGAATTCGGCGAGGTCGCGGGCGCCGACATAGCCCATCGCGGCGCGCAGGCCGCCGGCCAATTGATGCATCACGTTCCCGACCGGACCTTTATAGGGCACCTGCCCCTCGATGCCTTCCGGCACCAGCTTCAGCGTGTCCTTGATGTCTTGCTGGAAATAGCGGTCGGCCGACCCGCGCGCCATCGCGCCGACCGAACCCATGCCGCGATACGCTTTATAAGAGCGGCCCTGCCACAGGAAGACTTCGCCGGGTGTCTCGTCGGTGCCCGCGAGCAGCGAGCCGACCATGGCGATGTCGGCACCGGCCGCCAGCGCCTTGGCGAGATCGCCGGAATATTTGATGCCGCCGTCGGCGATGACGGGAATGTTGACCTTCTTTGCGGCTTCCACCGCATCCATGATCGCGGTGAGCTGCGGCACCCCGACGCCGGCGACGATGCGCGTGGTGCAGATCGATCCCGGCCCGATGCCGACCTTGATCGCATCCGCGCCGGCATCGATCAGCGCCTGCGCGCCCTCGGTCGTCGCGATATTGCCCGCGATCACCTGAACCGCGTTCGACATCCGCTTGATGCGGTTGACGGCCTCGAGCACGCGCGACGAATGACCATGCGCGGTATCGACGACGATGACATCGACGCCGGCTTCGATCAGGCGCTCGGTGCGCTCGAAACCACCGTCGCCGACGGTCGTCGCGGCGGCGACGCGCAGCCGGCCTTGCGAATCCTTGCTGGCCAACGGATGCGCGACGGCCTTCTCCATGTCTTTCACGGTGATGAGACCGACGCAGCGATACTGGTCATCGACGACGAGCAATTTTTCGATGCGATGCTGATGCAGCATCTTCTTGGCTTCGTCCTGGCTGACGCCCTGCCGTACCGTCACGAGATTTTCGTGAGTCATCAGCTCGGAGATTTTCTGACGCGGGTCTTTCGCGAACCGCACGTCACGGTTGGTGAGAATGCCGACCAGCTTGCCGGGCACGCCCTTGCTCGCCCCGGTAACGACCGGGATTCCCGAGAAGCCGTGATCGTTCATGAGCTGCATCGCATCGGCCAGCATCGCATCCGGACCAATGGTCAGCGGGTTCACCACCATGCCGGATTCGTATTTTTTGACCTTGCGGACCTCGGCGGCCTGGCCGTCACCTTCGAAGTTGCGGTGGATGACGCCGATGCCGCCGGCCTGCGCCATGGCGATCGCCATCCGCGCTTCGGTAACGGTATCCATCGCCGAGGCGATGATCGGGATGTTGAGATGGATCGCCTGGGTGACGCGCGAGCGAATGTCGGCTTCGGACGGCAGGATGTCGGACAGGCCGGGTTTCAGCAGCACGTCGTCGAACGTGAACGCTTCGCGAAATCCCTGAACACTCGCCATCGCCAACTCCATTCAGCGGCTCGAAACCGCGATTGCGGCTTACTCGCCGCATCAGAACCTCAGGGATGAGCCAATCCATCGGTCTGCCAGGAGGCGGAACCGTCGAATCGAAGCCCATCGGTGGGGTTGGCGGTGGTCGATAGCATGGCGCTGTGACGAATCAAAGCGTGTGGCTGATATGCACAGGATTTACCGCTGAAAGCCCGGCGGCGGGCCGTGGCGACGGATCGCGTCGACGACCTCGCGGTGCATCCGCTGCTCGCGTTTCATGTGTACGGCGATGACCGCATGCGCGGACGGCACCAGCCAGAGGATCGGGAAGATGATCCCAAGCAACAGGCAGGTTACACACACAACGACGTTGAAGATCGCGGCGAACGGCTGGCCGTTGAACAGCAGACCGAGCGGCGGCACCAAAGCGGCCAGGACGTAAATCATCGATGAGCCTCCAGTGTCGCCGCGTGGCGCGGCGTCATCGACGATCTAGGAGGTATTCCGCTTTCCGCAATGGTCCTGCCTGCGACAGGATGGTACAGCCCTGTGAATTCCCTGTCGGGCAAAACAAGAATGACCAAAGAACGCCTGATCCCGCTGATCGTCGCCGCCGCTTTATTCATGGAAAACATGGATTCGACGGTGATCGCGACATCGTTGCCGGCGATCGCCGCCGATATCGGGACCTCACCGCTGACGCTGAAACTGGCGATCACGTCCTACTTGCTGTCGCTCGCGGTTTTTATTCCGGCCTCGGGCTGGACCGCCGATCGTTTCGGCGCCCGCGCGGTGTTCTCGATCGCGATCGGCGTCTTCATGCTCGGCTCGATCGGCTGCGCGCTGTCGCAATCCGTGACGCATTTCGTCATCGCGCGGATTCTTCAGGGCGTCGGCGGCGCGATGATGACGCCGGTCGGCCGCCTCGTGCTGTTGCGCTCGATCGACAAGAGCGCACTGGTCAACGCGATGGCCTGGGTGACGGTGCCGGCGCTGATCGGCCCAGTGATCGGGCCGCCGCTCGGCGGCTTCATTACCACCTATTTTTCGTGGCACTGGATTTTCCTGATCAACATCCCGATCGGCTGCCTCGGGATCTATCTGGCGTTGCGCTACATCGATCCGATCCGCAGCGAAACCCCCGAGCGGTTCGATCTCGTCGGTCTGGTGCTGGCCGGCGTCGGCCTTGCCGGCATCGCCTTCGGCCTCTCCGTGGCAGGCCTCAATCTGCTGCCATGGCCGATCGTCGCCGGGCTGATCGGCATTGGCACGATCGCCATGACGCTCTATGTGTTTCACGCCCGTCGCACGGCCTCGCCGGTGCTGGATTTCTCGCTGCTGCGGCTGGCGACGTTGCGCGCCTCGGTGATCGGCGGCTTCCTGTTCCGGCTCGGGATCGGCGCCTTGCCGTTTCTGTTGCCGCTGTTGATGCAGGTCGGCTTCGGCCTGTCGCCGTTTCACTCGGGACTTGTCACCTTTGCCTCCGCGATCGGCGCGATGGGCATGAAGACGTTGGCGGCGCGGATCATCCGGACCTTCGGTTTCCGCAACGTCATGACGATCAACGCCGTGGTGAGTTCGGTGTTTCTCGCGGCTTGCGGGCTGTTCACGGTGACAACACCGTTGCTGCTGATCATGATTATCCTCGTCGTCGGCGGCTTCTTCCGCTCGCTGCAATTCACCGCGATCAATACCGTCGCTTATGCCGAGGTCGAGCCGCCGCAAATGAGCCGCGCGACGACGCTGGTCAGCGTCAACCAGCAACTGGCGATCTCGGCGGGGGTGGCGATCGGCGCGTTCTCGGTAGAATCGACCATGGTGTGGCGCGGGATGACGGAATTGTCGGCCGCCGATTTCGCGCCGGCGTTCTATATCGTCTCGTTCCTCGCGGCCGCCTCGGCATGGTTCTTCTGGCAGATGCCGAATGATGCCGGCCACGAGATTTCCGGCCGCAAGGTGATCGACATGTCGAGCC
The DNA here is from genome assembly GCA_028290325.1 of Tardiphaga sp. Lineage (GTDB taxonomy): Bacteria > Pseudomonadota > Alphaproteobacteria > Rhizobiales > Xanthobacteraceae > Tardiphaga. Next base: position 9,318 of record JAQGJY010000167.1, on the reverse strand, counting down.
GCAAAGGCGCGGAAGCCGCCGCCGTCAAGGCGACGTCGGAAGGCACGCAGGACGCCCGCGATCAGAAGCTGGGCTAGCTATCTTGCTCCCATAATGGGATCGTGATAATTTTTGGTGCGATGAGGATTATCGCGCGTCGCACGTTGCAGCAGTTCGTTGAAAGCCTGTCCGGCAGCAAGGATCAGCCGGCGGTGAAATCAGCGCTGGATGCCTGGTTCGACGAAGCCAGCAAATCCATCTGGCGAACGACGGCGGATGTGAAGCGTCATTACGCGACAGCAAGTATCGTCAGTGCCGAGCGGATCGTCTTCAACATCAAGGGCAATGATTATCGTCTGGTCGTGGCGGTCGATTTCGAGAAGGCGATCGTCTGGATCAAATGGATCGGCACACACAAAGCCTACGACAAAATCGATGTGACGGAGGTGCAGCATGACCAGTGAAGTGAAGCCGATCCGCAACGCGGCAGACCACGCCGCCGCACTGGACGAGATTGAAAATCTGTGGGGCGCGAAAGCCGGAACGCCGAAAGGCGACCGGCTCGACGTGCTGGCAACGCTGATCGATGCCTACGAAACCCTGACATACCCGATGGACCCGCCCGATCCGATCGAGGCCATTCAGTTCCGTATGGAGCAACTCGGCCTGACCCGAAAAGATCTTGAGCCATTGATCGGGACCCGCGCCCGCGTCGCCGAAGTCATGACCCGCAAACGCAATCTGTCGATCGACATGATCCGGCGCTTGCACGACCAACTCGGAATTTCCGCCGACGTTCTGATCCGGCCGACGCGGGCCAGTGCGGCGGCTTAGGCGTCCCGCTGGGCATGCGATGGCTGCCCGCGAAACCCCATCGCCAGCACGTAGCGCTCGGATGAATCGGCGCGGCTCGATGCCGGCTTGACGTGCCTGACCGTCGTGAAGTCGCGCTTCAGTTGCGTCATCAACGTCGCATCCGCGCCGCTCTGGAACACTTTCGCAACGAAGGTGCCGCCGGGATTGAGGACGTCCGCCGCGAAGGCCATCGCGCCTTCGACCAGCCCGAGAATCCGCAACTGATCGGTCTTGCGGTGGCCGGTCGTATTGGCCGCCATGTCGGACATCACAACGTCTGCGCGCCCGCCCATCATCGCCAGCAGCCTTGCCGGCGCATCGTCGGCGAGAAAATCCATCTGCGCGAATTCGACGCCGACGATCTCCGGCATTTCCAGCAGATCGATCGCGACCACCTTGCCGCGCTCGGGCGCGCCGACCCGCTTGGCCGCGATCTGACTCCAGCCGCCCGGCGCCGCGCCGAGATCGACGATCGCCGCGCCGCGCTTGAGGAAATGATATTTGTCGTCGATCTCGATCAGCTTATAGGCCGCGCGCGAGCGCAGGCCGTCGCGCTTGGCCTGTTGCACATAGGGATCGTTGAGCTGGCGTTCGAGCCAGAGCTTCGATGACAGTTTCAGCCGGCCGGCGCTCTTGACGGTGATGCGCAGCCGCCCGGTGGTATCTTTGGCCATAACGATAAAATGCTCTCAAGAGGTTCGGCGGTTCTATCACGCCGGGCGCGATCGCGAAAATGGTCTTGCGGTTGTCGGACGGGAGGCGGTCTGCCTCAGGAACTTAGCACGCCGTCCTGCCGCATCATCCCGACCAGCATGCCTTCGCGCAGGCCGCGATCCGCCACCCTCAGCCGTGGCAGCGGGAAGGCGTTGCGGATGGCGTCGAGGATCGCGCAGCCCGCCAGCACGAGGTCGGCGCGCTCGATTCCGATGCATTGGTTGGCGGCGCGGATCTGATAGTCCATCGCCATCAGCTTCGCGATCGTCGCGGTCAGTTCGGCATTGCTCATCCAGATGCCATCGATCCGGCGGCGATCGTAGCGGATCAGGCTGAGATAGACCCCGGCCAGCGTCGTTACCGTGCCGGAGGTGCCGAGCAGGTGCAGCCCGCCCAGATCGCCGCCATGGTCGGCCGCGAACGGCGCGACATGCGTCGCCACATCCGCGACCATCGCGTCATAGACCGCCTGCGTCACGTCGCGGCCGCCGAATTTCTCGGCCAATGTCACCACGCCGAGTGGGATCGACATCCACGCCGCGATCCGCGGCGACGCCTCCGGCCGCGCCGGATCGCGCGACACCCGCACCAACTCGCTCGATCCGCCGCCAATGTCGAACAGGATCGCGCCGCGCCCGGCCGGATCGAGCAACGGCGAACAGCCGGTCATCGCCAAAGACGCTTCGGTCTCGCGGTCGATGATTTCGAGCACGATGCCGGTCTCGGACCTGACCCGCGCCAGAAAATCATTGGCATTGACGGCCGCGCGACACGCCTCGGTCGCGATCAGTCGCAGCCGCGTGGCCCGGCGCGACTCGATCTTGTCCCGGCAAATGCTGAGCGCGGCGATGGCGCGGCCGATCGCGGCCTCGCTGATCCGACCGGTGACGGAGACGCCCTCGCCGAGCCGAATGATCCGCGAGAACGAATCGATGACGCGGAAGCCGTCCGGCGTCGGCGTCGCCACCAGCAGACGGCAATTGTTGGTGCCGAGGTCCAAGGCGGCATAGACGGCATCGCGCGGCGGCGCCTGCGTGGCGCGCGCGCTCTGGCCATCCACGGCCGCAGCCGGCGGTGCGTCGCGTGCCATCAGGCCGTCGCGAAGCCGCATCTCTTCGTTCATCAGTGTCAGTCTTTCCGCGGCCATCCTGCCGGCGAATTCCAATTTGCGGAAAGTTTAGCAGCGTGTGGCGGCAGCGCAACAGCGCAGCGCCCGCCGTGGTTCACGCATGCCGGAACATGCGTTGTGGCGCGCCCCGCCGGCGCCTATCTTATGAGCAGACTTTTCCCCGCACGCTCTGGATCAAACCCATGCAGGACATGACCTCGCCGCTCGCTCGCGACAATGCCATCGCGATGGAGAAAAACGCCATCGGCCAGCCCGTCCGGCGCAAGGAGGACGACACCCTGGTCCGCGGCAAAGGCCGCTACACCGACGATGTCAGCCTGCCGGGTCAGGCCTATGGCTGGATGGTGCGCAGCTCACACGCCCACGGCATCTTGCGCGGGATCGATACCGAGGCCGCGACGGCGATGCCCGGCGTGCTCGGCATCTGGACCGGCAAGGATCTGGCGGAGGCCGGATACGGCGCGTTCACCTGCGGTCTGCCGTTGAAGAGCCGGGACGGCACGCCGTTGCAACAGACCAGCCGTTTCGCCCTGATGACCGACAAGGTGCGTTTCGTTGGCGATCCCGTCGCCATCGTCGTCGCGGAAACGGTTTCCCAGGCGCGCGACGCCGCCGAGGCGGTGATCCTCGACATCGAGCCGCTGCCGGCCGTGACGGACGCCGCGGAAGCGTGCCGGCCCGGCGCGCCGCAACTTTACGATCACATCCCGAACAATGTCGCGCTCGACTATCACTATGGCGATAGCGACGCCGTCGCGGCCGCCTTCGCGTCGGCCGCGCATGTCACCAGGCTCGACATCGTCAACACCCGCGTCGCCGTGGTGCCGATGGAACCGCGCGCGGCGCTCGCCGTCTATGACAAAGCGCGCGAGCATTACACGCTACAACTGCCGACGCAGGGCGTCTCCGGCAACCGCAACACGCTCGCCAAGGCGTTGCTGAAAGTGCCGAATGACAAGGTGCGCGTGCTGACCGGCAATGTCGGTGGCTCGTTTGGCATGAAGAATATCAACTATCCCGAATATATCTCCATTCTGCATGCCGCGAAGATGCTGGGCCGTCCGGTGAAATGGACCGACGACCGCTCGGGGAGTTTTCTGTCGGACAGCCACGGCCGCGCGCAAAAAATTCACGCCGAACTGGCGCTCGATGCCGCCGGCCAATTCCTCGCCGTGCGGCTCTCCGGCTATGGCAATCTCGGCGCCTACATCACCGGCGTGTCACCGAGCCCGTTGTCGCTCAACACCGGCAAGAACCTCTCCAGCGTCTATCGCACCCCCCTGATGTCGGTCGATATCAAATGCGTGCTGACCAACACCACGCTGATGGGCGCGTATCGCGGCGCGGGCCGACCCGAGGCAAACTATTTCATGGAGCGATTGATCGACGCGGCGGCGGACGAGATGAAAATCGACCGCATGACGCTGCGCAAACGCAACTTCATCAAGCCATCGCAGATGCCGTTCAAGGCGTCGTCCGGTGTGACGTATGATAGCGGCGACTTCGCCGGCGTGTTCGGCAAGGCGATAGCGATGTCGGACCACGCCGGTTTCGCCAAGCGCAAGAAGGACAGCCGCCGGCAAGGCAAATTGCGCGGCATCGCCGTCGGCTCCTATCTCGAAGTCACCGCACCGCCCTCGCCCGAACTCGGCAAGATCGTGTTCGAGGCAGACGGCAGCGTGAAACTCATCACCGGCACGCTGGACTACGGACAGGGTCACGCGACGCCTTTCGCGCAGGTGCTGTCGGCGCAACTCGGCGTGCCGTTCGATGCGGTGAAGCTCGAACAAGGTGACACCGACGTCGTGCGGATGGGTAACGGCACCGGCGGCTCGCGCTCGATCACCGCCAGCGGACAGGCCATCGTCGAAGCCTCGAAACTCGTGATCAAGAAAGGCCGCGTCGCCGCGGCCCATTTGTTGGAGGCATCGGAAGGCGATATCGAGTTCGAGGCCGGGCGATTCACCATTGCCGGCACTGATCGTGGCATCGACATCATGGAGTTGGCGCGACAACTGCGCGACACCAGACAACCCGATGGCGTCCCTGATACGCTCGACGTCGATCACACGTCCAGCGACGTGCCCTCGACGTTTCCGAACGGTTGCCATGTCGCCGAAGTCGAGATCGATCCTGATACCGGCGTCATCAGGATCGTCGGCTACACTGGGATCAGCGACTTCGGCACCGTGGTGAACCCGATGATCGTCGCCGGTCAATTACATGGCGGGGTGGCGCAAGGCATCGGTCAGGCGTTGATGGAAGAAGTGAGCTACGACGACAGCGGCCAGCCGATCACCGGCTCCTTCATGGATTATGCGATGCCGCGCGCGGAGGATATCCCGATCATGGCGACGGGCGATCATCCGTCGCCGACGCCGAGCAATCCGCTCGGCACCAAGGGGTGCGGCGAGGCCGGTTGCGCGGGGTCTCTGTCGACCGTCGTCAACGCCGTCATCGACGCGCTGTCGGATTACGGCATCAAGCATCTCGACATGCCGCTGACGCCCGAGCGGATCTGGCGCGCGATCCAGGACGCGAAGGCGACGCAGAAAGTGGCGTGAGAGGTTGTTTGGTCCCGCTGCCCTTGTCGGAGAGGCTCCTCAGCCATTCCGTATCAAGCCGCCGCCTGCTGTCGCGGCTGCGTGATCGCGATGTGATGGCATTGCGCGACGGCGCGGTCGCCATTGGCGACGACCACCGCGTCCAGCTCGACAAACTGATGTCCTTTTTTGTCGTAAGCATCCGTCACTCGCGCGCGCGCGGTGAGTTCATCGCCGACCGCGATGGTCGACAGCAATTGCATCTTGCTGCCGACGTGAATCCACGGCCCGAGCACGGCGTTCTCGACCAGCAGCCGGTTCATCAGACGTTGAATGACGCCGGGATGAACGAGGCCGTCGCGAGCATAGATCGGCTCGTCGTCGCGCACATCGGACGCATAGGCCGTCGCGTCAGATGCCGACCACGGCTTCGGCGCGACGCCGAGCCATTTGCCGGTCGCATAAGACTGCGCGTCCACCGGCCGGCGATCGGCCACCGGCGCGGTGACGGGATAGGCCGATAGATCGATGCTTGGCGGATGGTCCAGAAGCGACGCCGATCCCGACGCGCAGACCTGCCCCCGGCCCTTCAGGTCCAGCTTGAGCACGCCGGTGTCGGGCGCGGCGTCGAGGGTCAGATCGTCGCCGTCATAGACCGGCTTGAGGAACCGGGCCTCGATCATGCCGCGTTCGAGGAAATCGCGGCCCCAGCGCGCCACCGGCAGATGGATCATATAGGCCAGAAGATCGACGCCGGTGACCAATCCTCCAGCGAAGCCGAATTGCCGCGCGACGGAATCGTCGTGCATCTTGTTCTCGCTGTCTTTGGCGGTGTTATAGGCCTGCACGTGGTAGGCGGCGAATTGCTGGGACATGATTCCTCCGAATTAAGGGTGTTGGTCTGTTGGCCGAGATGGTACGTCATCGCGACCGCCTGACAAGGCCGCCCGCGCGCGGAGCGCCATCCAGCCAGCGAATGACCCTTTGAGTACGATCCGCATCTATGTTGACGCCGACGCCTGCCCAGTGAAGGACGAGATCTATCGCGTCGCGGCACGGCTGAACGTCCCGGTCAGCGTCGTCGCGGGCAATTTCATCCGCATTCCGGATGATCCGCAGATCGAGCGGATTGCCGCCGGTTCCGGGATGGATGCCGCCGACGACTGGATTGCGGAACGGGCCGGGCCAACCGATATCGTGGTGACATCCGACGTTCCGCTGGCGAGCCGCTGCGTCAAATCGGGCGCGACGGTACTCGCCCCGAACGGCAAGCCGTTTTCCGAGGCCTCGATCGGCATGACGCTGGCGGTGCGTAATCTGATGACCGATCTGCGTTCCTCCGGCGAAATCACCGGTGGCCCGCGCGGCTTCACGCCGAAGGATCGTTCAAGTTTTCTCTCCGCGCTCGATCAGGCGATCCGTCGCCTCCAGCGCGCTTCATCGTAAAAAGAATCGAGACCATGGCTCCTCCGTTAATCCAGTTAAAAGACATCGCGCTGACCTTCGGCGGCACGCCGCTGCTCAACGGCGTCGAACTCTCGGTATCGCAAGGCGAGCGCGTCTGCCTGATCGGCCGCAACGGTTCCGGCAAATCGACGCTGCTGAAAATCGTCGCCGGCCTCGTCGAGCCGGACAAGGGCAGCCGTTTCGTGCAGCCCGGCGCGACGATCCGTTATCTGCCGCAGGAACCGGACTTCTCCGGCTTCGCGACCACTTTGGCTTATGTCGAGGCCGGCATGGGACCGGGCGACGACCACTATCAGGCGCAATATCTGCTCGAACAGCTCGGCCTCACCGGGCAGGAAGACCCCAGCAATCTCTCCGGCGGCGAAGCGCGCCGCACGGCGATCGCCGCCGTGCTGGCGCCATCGCCGGACATCCTGCTGCTCGACGAGCCGACCAACCATCTCGATCTCACCACCATCGAATGGCTGGAAGCCGAACTCGCGAGCCGGCGTTGCGCGCTCATCATCATCAGCCATGACCGGCGGTTTCTGGCCAATCTGTCGCGCGCCACGGCGTGGCTCGATCGCGGCCAGGTCCGCCAGATCGACAAGGGCTTCTCGGCCTTCGAGCAATGGCGCGACGACGTGCTGGCGGAAGAGGAGCGCGACCAGCATAAGCTCGACCGCAAGATCGTGATGGAAGAACACTGGCTGCGCTACGGCGTTTCCGGCCGGCGCAAGCGCAACGTCAAACGATTGGGCAATCTGTTCGCGCTGCGCGACCAGCGCCGCGACTATCGTGGCGCGACGGGGCAAGCGAGCCTTGCTGCGTCCGAAGCCGACAAATCCGGCAAGCTCATCATCGAAGCCAAGCACATCGAACGGCATTATGGTGATCGCGTCATCGTCGCGGATTTCTCGACGCGGATCCAGCGCGGCGACCGCATCGGCATCGTCGGCCCCAACGGCGCGGGCAAGACCACGCTGATCACGATGCTGACCGGCGGCAGCCCACCGGATTCCGGCACCATCCGCTTCGGCGCGAATATCGAAATGGCAACGCTGGATCAGCATCGCGAAAGCCTCGATCCGAAATCGACGCTGGCCGAAGCGCTCACCGGCGGACGCGGCGATCACGTCATGGTCGGCGACAAGCCGCGCCACGTCGTCAGCTATATGAAGGACTTCCTGTTCGCGCAGGAGCAGATGCGGACGCCGCTGGAGGTGTTGTCCGGTGGTGAACGCGGCCGCCTGATGCTGGCGCGCGCGTTGGCGAAACCATCGAACCTGCTGATATTGGACGAGCCGACCAACGATCTCGATCTCGAAACCCTCGACGTGCTTGAAGAGATGCTCGGCGACTATCAGGGCACGGTCATTCTCATCAGCCATGACCGCGATTTCCTCGACCGCGTCGTGACCTCGACCATCGCGCCGGAAGGTAACGGCGTGTGGGTCGAATATGCCGGCGGCTACTCCGACATGCTGACGCAGCGCGGCGCCGACCTCAAGCGCGACGCTGTGAAATCGCAGGAGGCGACGCGCAGCGGCAGCGCCAAGCAGGCGTCGTCAACCTCGGCGCCGAAGAAGAAACTGAATTTCAACGACAAGCACGCGCTTGAAACGCTGCCGCAGACCATGAAGGCGTTGCAGACCGAAATCGCCAAACAGCAACGCCATCTCGACGATCCGAATCTGTATGCGAAAGACCGCAAGAAATTCGATCGCGTCTCGGCGGCTCTGGCCGACGCCCAGAAGCAATTGCAGGACGCCGAGGACAAGTGGCTGGAACTGGAAATGCGCCGCGAGGAAATCGAGAATGCGTGAGGCTTCGTCGTTGCGAACGCTTTTCAGTAATGTCACGACGAAGTCATTCGGTCTTTATCCCCGTCGCTAACGAACCGCATTGCTTCGCGCCGCGCAAACCGGCAATCGCCGGTTTGGCTTCGCTCGCGATGACAATCTGTCGCAAAGGCATGTACCATGAGGACCACCCTCGCCGCCCGCATCGCCCGCGACTACGGCACGCCGGCTCTGGTGATCGACATGGACCGCGTCGCGCGCAACATCGCCCGCATCCAGGCGGTCTGCGACGCAGCGGGCGTTGCGCATCGCCCGCATATCAAGACGCATAAATCGCCTTATCTGGCCAAGATGCAGATCGCGGCCGGCGCCGTAGGCATTACCTGCCAGAAGCTCGGCGAGGCCGAGGTGATGGCGGATGCGGGCATCGACGACATCCTGATCAGCTACAATCTGATCGGCGACGAGAAGATGGCCCGGCTCGGCGCGCTGCAAGCCAAGGCCCGCATCACGGTCGCCGCCGACAACGAAACCGTCATCGCGGGCCTGCCGACAGCGGCGGCGCTGTCAGACCGCCCGCTCGATGTCGTGGTCGAATGCGACACCGGTCGCAAGCGCGCTGGCGTCGAAACACCGCGCGAAGCCATCGCGCTGGCGCGCCAGATCGCAGGCTTGCCGGGGCTGACCTTCGCCGGCTTCATGCTGTATCCGACCGAGACCGGCTGGCCCGACGCGCAACGCTTTTTCGATGAGGCTGCTGCCGGCGTGCGCGCCGAAGGGCTGGAGCCGCGCATCGTCTCGACCGGTGGCACGCCCAACCTGAAGAATGTCGGCCAGCTCAGCGGCGCGA
>JAQGJY010000124.1 GCA_028290325.1 Tardiphaga sp. | reverse complement strand
GCGCGCGTTTACATTCCGACGCCGCGCGCGGCGCGGAACGCTTATTGCGTGCGAACCTGCGACGGCCGCTATTTTCCTTACCCCAGCGCCAGCGGCGACACGGACGTGAAAGTCTGCGACGCGGTCTGCCCGGCGGCGGACATGCGGGTCTATTCAGGGTCCGACATCGCCAGCGCGACGTCCGAGCACGGCAAGCCCTACGGCAAGCTGGCCAACGCCTTCCGATTTCAGCGCGAGATGGTCGCCAATTGCACCTGCAACGCGCGCACCGGACTTGGATTGACGCCGATCGCGATCAAGGACGATCGCACCCTTCGAACCGGCGACATCGTCGCGGAATCCAGGCGGCTGATGGTCGCCGAAGTGATCGGCGGCTCGCACCGTCGCCGGGGTCACATCATGTTCAGGCCGTTGTCGGATGCGACGGCGCGGGCGCTCGGGTTGGCGCGGGCGTCGCTCCCAGGATCGCGTTCCAGATCGCGCGGCGAGAGCCTCGCCGATGTTCCTTCGCGATGATCCAAGTCGCGGAACCGACATTAGGTTTTCCGTGCCGGCGGTTCGCGGAGGTGCATGGCATCACCGTTCGGTCCATGGCATATTCCGGTGACAGGGAGCATCGGCTCCCTGTTTCGAGCGGAGCTGTCACGATGGGCGGTCAGCAGAAGTCCGATGCGCTGTTGCGCGATGTCGAAGATGAAAACGATGTGCTGCGCGAATTGCTGATTCAGGCCGGCGTCAAGGCCGACGCCCATGTCGTTGCCGCCAAGCTGCAGACCGTTTTGATCGGCGAGTTGCACCACCGCGTCAAGAATATGCTGTCGATCGCGTCGGCCATCGCATCGCAAAGCCTGCGTGGCGCGACCAGCATTGACGCCGCCGCAAAAACGATCGCCAGCCGTCTGAGCGCGCTGGGCGTGTCGCACGATCTGCTGATCCGCGAAAGCTGGACCGGCGCGGGCTGCCGCACGCTGATCGAAAACGCCATTCTGGCGTTTCAGACCGAAGGCCTCAAGCAGTTCACGATCACCGGCAACAATGTCGCGATCTCGTCAGGACCGGCCGTGGCGTTGTCGATGGTGATCCATGAGCTGAGCACCAACGCATTGAAATACGGCGCGCTGTCGGTACCGGATGGCCGCGTCTCGATCTCGTGGTCGGTGGATCCCGTGGACAAGCGCTTCAGGCTGCAATGGAAAGAAAGCGGCGGGCCGGTGGTGACGGAGCCGATGAAGAAAAGTTTCGGCAGCCGCTTCATCGAACAGGCGCTGCCGGGCCAGCTCCAGGGGGAGGCGCGATTGCTGTTCGCGCCGACCGGACTGGTGTGCGACGTCAACATTCCCGTCGGTTCCCTGCAGGAGACCACGGTGCTCGGCCGCTGACGATCAATTTGATGGAATCGGATTTAGTGTGAGGAGATTAGGACGATGAGATTTGCTTTCATGACGGCGGCGGCATTGGCCGTCGCAATGCTGGCGACACCGATCGCCGCCGCTCCCGCCGCAGCGCAATCCGGCCGCGCGGACCCCGGATGCGCGCGCGATGTCTCGCGCCTGTGTCGGGCGCGAATGAATGACGGCGACATGGTCGTGCTGAGCTGTCTGAAGCAGAACCGCGCGCGGCTCAGCAAGACCTGCGCGAAAGTGTTGAGCGATAACGGGCAGTGATCACGCGCTGCTGCCGGCCGCCGTGGAGACCGGCAGCACTTCGGTCGTGGCGCGATCGGGCGTGTCGTCCTTCCAGCGCACCGAACCGAACGGCCGTTCCAGCATCCGCTTCACCCTGATCGGGTCCGGCCCGATATGAAAGGCGGAGGATTTCTCGTACAGCGCGCGCTCGGTCTGGGTCGTGCGGTTGCGCTGGCGCAGATAATCCAGCCAGGTCGGGCAGTGATAGCGCTCGATCCAGAGCTCGGGCTCGGCGATGTCGCGGGCGATCGACCAACCATAAGCGCCGTTGCGCTGACGCGACAGTTGCACCTCCTGCATCACGCCGTGAAAAGCGCGCGCGTTGTCCTGCGCCACGCGATATTCGATCTCGACCACCAGCGGTCCGCTGCGGCCGGTGATCGCCAGCCGCACTTCCGGATCGGCCAGCATGTCGGCGTCGTCGACCTTGGCTCCGACCGGCGGCATCCGCAGCCATAGGCCGAGCAGCGGCGATGTCAGCATCAGCCCGGCCGAGACCAGCAGCGCCATCTCGACGCCGACATGGTCGGTCAGATGGCCCCAGCCCCAGCTTCCGATCGCGACGCCGCCGGCGATCGCGGCCTGAAACGCCGCAAGCGAACGACCGGCGACCCAGCGCGGCGCGGACAATTGCACGCCGATATTGAACAAGGCGATCGCCAGCATCCAGACCGCGCCGGTGACCACCAAGGCGGCGGCGGTGACAACGGGTTCGGTGGACACGGCGATGACGGCGATGCCGAGGCCATTGACGATCGCGCAGGTCCGCACCGCGGCTTCGCCGGAAAACCGCTTGCGGACCTCGGCGATGTTGAGCGCGCCGAGCACGGCCCCCATGCCGAACGCGCCAAGCATGATGCCGTAGGTCTGCGCGCCGCCATGCAGCAGATCGCGCGCCACCAGCGGCATCAGCGCCGACACCGAGCCGCCGGCGATGCCGGTGAACAGGGTTCGCGCCAGCACGATGCGGATCGATGGCGAGTTCGAGATGTAGCGCACGCCCGACACGATGGCGCGGTTGAGCTTTTCGCGTGGCAGACGTGACGGCTCGCTGACGCGCTTCCACATGAACAGGACGATCAGCAGCGGCACATACAGCAACGCGTTCGCCGCGAACGCCGCCACCGCACCGGCGGTCGCGACGACAACGCCGCCGATCGCGGGGCCGAACGAGCGCGCGATGTTGTAGCTGATGCCGTTCAGCGCAACGGCTGAAGGCAGCACTTCGCCCGGCACCTGTTCGCTCACGGACGATTGCCAGGCCGGTCCGAACAACGCCATGCCGGAGCCGACGATGAAGCAGAACGCCAGCAGAATGTTCGGCGTCACATAACCGAGCCAAGCCAGCGCCGCGAGCGCGGTCGCGCCGACCAGCGAGAGCACCAGCGAGATCAACGACACGACGCGGCGATCGTACATGTCGGCGATCGCGCCCGCCGGCATCGAGATCAGCATGATCGGCAGCATCAAGGCGGTCTGCACCAGCGCCACCTTATCGGCGGCGGCGGTCATCTGCGTCATCGCCCAGGCCGCGCCGACGCCCTGGATCATCAGGCCGAGATTGGACAGCAGGCTGGCCAGCCAGATCCGGCGAAACGTCACGTAGCGCAACGGAGCCGTGACGGCGTCGGCAGACAGGAGTTGGCGTTTCGGCGCATCTGTCATCGGATTGTCCGGTGTTGTCGGCATTGACCCACAGGAGATGCCCGCGAAGCCGGTGGCTTGTCCAGTGGCCGGCGGCCTTCCGTGGGGTTGGAGCGGCTGCTAGGGTCTTGAAAACGATGCATTCGGGAGTGCGCCTATCATGTCTGAAACCTTCAAAATGCCGGGCCTGTCCCGTCGCAACCTGTTGCGGGCGGCGGCGATCCTGCCACTCGCGGCGAGCGGTCTCATGCGGCGGGCATCGGCGCAGACCGCCGAGATGCCGCCGGTGTTGTTCGTCCACGGCAATGGCGATAGTGCGGCGCTGTGGCAGACTCAGATCTGGCGGATGGAAAGCAACGCCGTGCCGCGCGACCGGCTCGCGGCGCTGAATTTCACCGATCCGCTGGCGCGCACCGACGACACTGTGCCGCAGCCGAACCGCTCCTCGACCGAAGATCAAAGACGCGAACTGGCCGAGGCCATCGCGGCCCTGCGCCAGCGCACCGGGGCGCCGAAGGTCGCGCTGGTGGCCAATTCACGCGGCGGCTACGCGGTCCGCAACTACATCAAATCCGGCGGCGCCGACGTCAGCCACGCGGTTCTGACCGGCGTGCCGAACCATGGCGTCTATGCGTGGGACGAGGGTCTGAACGGCGAGTTCAACGGCCGTGGCCCGTTTTTACAAAAACTCAACGCGGGCGAGACCGAGGCGACGCCGGGGACGGCGTTCCTGACGCTGCGCAGCGACGGGATGGACAAATACGCCCAGCCGGACGGCCGTTTCGCGGGCAAACCCGGCACGCCGACCAACGTGACGTTTGACGGCCCGGCTTTGACCGGCGCGACCAATCTCGTGCTCGGTCCGCTGGACCATCGCGAAGTTGGCTTTCATTCGCGCGCCTTCCGCGAGATGTTCAAATTCATCGCCGGACGCGAGCCCACGCGGATCGACATCGCGCCGGAAGCGAGCGTCACGATCAGCGGCCTGGTGACGGGAACGCCGGGTGGCGTGCAGACCAACCGTCCGGTCGCTGACGCGTCGGTCGAGATATTTCGGGTCGGCGCCGATGGCGCGCGCGCCGGCGAGGCGGTCTATCGCGGCAAGACCGCCGCCGATGGCCGCTGGGGACCGGCCAAGGTCGAGTCCGGGTGGCCATTGGAAATCGTCCTGACCTCGCAAGGCGCGCCGACGACGCATCTGTATCGTTCGCCGGTTCCGCGTTCGTCCGACGTCGTGCATTTGCGCGCCGCGCGGCCGTTCGGGCCAACCGACAAGGATGCCGGCGCGGTGGTGCTGTTCTCGCGGCCGCGCGGTTATTTTGGACTGCCGCGCGATGTCGTTTTGTTTGATGGCAAAGAGCCGGCGGACGTGAAATCCGGCGTGCCAACGGATGCGCTGGCGACGTTGCGGTTGCCGGCAGCGGATGTCGGCCGCGCGGTGGTAGGCCTGTTCAATACCGAGCGCGTCGTCGCCCGCGCCTGGCCAGCATCTGACAACCACATCAGCATCGCAGAACTGACGTATTGAGACCTGCCGTCATTCGGGTGCGCGCGCATCGTTGCGCGAGGCACCAGAATTCGGCCTTGATAAGCGCCGATACTCGGCCCTCGCGACAAGGACATTGCATGAGCATCGCCGAAACGATCGATCTGCCCATCACGCGAGCGCCGCTGATCCCGCCGGCCCCGCCGCGCGCGCATCAGAAAATGGGCGCGCTGGGGCGGTTGCAAGCGATGCGCAAGAGCGCGATCGGCACATGGGGCCAACGCGCGTATGAAGAGGACGTCATCAAGGGGCGTTTCTTCGGCCACGGCAGTTTCATCCTGAATACGCCGGATGCGATCCGCCACGTGCTGGTCGACAATTATGAGAACTATACGCGCACGCCGCCCGGCATCCGCGTATTGCGTCCGATGCTCGGTGACGGCCTGCTGATGGCCGAGGGCAGACCGTGGAAGCATCAGCGCCGTACGCTGGCGCCGGCGTTCACGCCGCGCGCGGTTTCGACGTTGATACCGCATATGCTGTCGGCGACCGACGAGACCATCGCGATGCTTGATGCACAGCGCGGTCAACCGGTCGATTTGCGCGAAGCGATGCAACACATGACGCTGGAAATCGCCGGCCGCACGATGTTCTCGTTCGCGATGGGAGATCTCGGCCCGCGCCTGCGCGACTTCGTCATCGAGTACGGCACCACGCTGGCGCGGCCGCATTTCTTCGATCTGCTGCTGCCGTTGTCATGGCCGAGCCCGCAGGACTTCGCGCGGCGCCGGTTTCGCAAACGCTGGACCAGTTTCGTCGGCGAATTGATCGCGGCTCGCCGCGCTGCCGGCAAAGCCGAAGGTGCGCCGCCGCGCGATCTGTTCGACCTGATGGTCGCCGCGCGCGATCCGGAAACCGGCGAGGCCTTCAACGACGATCTGCTCGGCGACGAGGTCGCGACCATGATTCTGGCGGGTCACGAGACGACCGCGACGGCGTTGTTCTGGGCGCTCTATGTGCTGGCGCTGGACCCCGCGACGCAGGATCGCCTCGCCTCCGAAGTGCAGGCCGCCGGCGACACGCAGGACATCACGAAGCTGCCGTTCACGCGCGCCGTCATCGACGAGACGATGCGGCTCTATCCGCCGGCGTTCCTGGTCGCCCGCGCGGCGGCCGGGCCGGACGTCGTCGCCGGCCATCAGATCGCGGCGAAGGATGTGATTTTGATCGCGCCGTGGCTGCTGCACCGGCACGAGAAATTGTGGACCGACCCGAACGCGTTCAAGCCGGAGCGCTTCATGCCGGGCGCGCCACCGCCGGATCGCTTTGCCTATATGCCCTTCGGTGCGGGGCCACGCATTTGCATCGGCGCGCATTTCGCGATCGTCGAGGCGGTGCTGGCGCTGGCCAAGATCATCGCCGCCTTCCGTGTCGACCTTGCCGACGATCTGCCTGTCATGCCGATCGGCGTCGTCACCACGCAGCCGGATCGCTCGCCGTCGTTCCGGATCGCTCGGCGGTGAATCGATCGCGGCAACAGGCTCGATTTCGTCGCGACGGTCTTCGAACGCGACGATCGTCTCTCCTCACCATGACAAAACGCCGTTTTCATCGCCACGACATGACGAAGGCTTCATGTTAGCCTCGGGAACGCTTGTGATAACGCCTGCGTTTTCGTCACAACCTTCCTTTCAATTTTTAGCCGAGACATCCGATGTTCGACAGCCTGCGCCAGTTCATTGCCGACGTCGTGTCGCCTTCCGCGACCGACCAACAGACCTTTGACGACACCGGCTATCGTCTCGCCGCGACGGCTTTGCTTGTTCACGTCATCTCGCTCGATGGCGAGCCAACCGCGATCGAAAGGAAGAAGCTGCACAGCCTGATCGAGAGCGGCTTCGGCCTCGATCCCGGCACCGCCGATCGGCTGATCGCCGCCGCCACGCTGGAAGAAGGACAGGCTGTCGATCTCTATCATTTTACCAGCGTGATCATGCGCGCGGTGGATGAGGCCGGCCGCGCGCGCATCATCGAGATGATGTGGGAATTGGTCTATGCCGATGGCCGGGTCAGCGAATTCGAAGACAATGTGGTGTGGCGCGCCGCCGACCTCCTCGGCATTTCGACGCGTGAGCGCGTCAATCTGCGGCGCCGCGTCGCTGGTGAGGACGCGCCGGCCGAACCGCCCGCCGTCGCGGACGCCGCCACCTGATTCAGCATGATCGGGGGCGGCTCGCTCATCGACAGCGGCGGCTCAACCCCCATGCGGGGCTTGCGAAGGGCGATCATCCCGCCTAGGGCTGTCCCCTTCTGAAACCACAGATTGTTTTGCCGTGACGTTTATTTTCAAAGTATTTCCCCGTGACTGAGCGCGTCGCCCTCATTACCGGAGCTTCATCCGGCATCGGTCTGGAGCTGGCGCGGGTGTTCGCGTCGAACGATCATCGTCTGGCGCTGGTGGCGCGGCGCGTTGACCGGCTGAACGCTCTGGCCGCCGAGATCGTCGCGGCCGGCGGCGCCGCACCGATCGTGATCGCCTGCGATCTCGAGGCGCCGGACGCATGTGACCGTATCGCGGCGGCGCTTCAGGCCGCCGATGTCGAGGTGGAATTCGTCGTCAACAATGCCGGCTTCGGGCTGTTCGGCCGCTCCGCCGAGATCGACCGCGACCAGCAGCTCGGCATCGTCGCGGTCAATATCCGCGCGCTGACCGACCTGTCGCTGCGCTTCACGGACAGCCTGGTCCGCACCGGCGGCGGCATTCTCAATGTCGCGTCGATCGCCGGCTTTCTGCCGGGGCCGGGCATGGCCGTGTATTATGCCTCGAAAGCCTACGTGCTGTCGTTCACCGAGGCGCTGCATTACGAACTCGGCTCAAAAGGCGTTCGTGTGACGGCGCTGTGTCCGGGGCCGGTGCCATCCGGTTTCCAGAGCCGCGCCGGCTTTGAGCCGGGCTTGGACTCGGCGATTCTGAATGTGAGCGCGGCGGATGCGGCGCTGGCGGGGTATCGCGGGCTGATGAGCAACAAGCGCGCGGTCCTGCCGGGCATCGGCATCAAGATCGTGCCTTTCCTGCTGCGCTTGTTCCCACGCGGATTCATTCTTGGCGCGGTTGGGCGGCTGCAGACGAAACGCTGACCGCGTCATCGCGGCCTATGCCGCCATAGTCTGGCCTGCGTTTTGCTTATGGTGCGAGTCATGAGCCTCAAGCCATGAGCCATCGCGTCGACCGCCTCGCTTCAATCATCGCGCCGCCCTCGGCGCCTGACGCCGATGTCGGGCTGTTGTTCGAGGCGCCGGTGATCGCGCCGGCCGCGCGAACATCCGATCCGAAAGATCTGCGACCCGTCTTGATCGTGCTGCATCAGGAAACCTCGTCGCCCGGTCGTGTCGGCAACGCGTTACGGCTGCTCGGCCATCCGCTCGACGTGCGGCGGCCCCGGTTCGGTGATGCTCTGCCGGACTCGCTCGACGGCCATGCCGGCGCGGTGATCTTCGGCGGGCCGATGAGCGCCAACGATCCGGACGATTACATCAAGCGGGAGATCGATTGGATTGGCCTGCCGCTGCGACAGAACCGGCCGTTTCTCGGCATCTGTCTCGGCGCGCAGATGCTCGCCAAACATCTCGGCGCGCGGGTCTCGCCGCACATCGCGGGCCTGTCGCAGATCGGCTACTACCCGATCCGCCCGACAGCGGCCGGCCGCGCCATCTGCGCCGACTGGCCGGATCACGTCTATCACTGGCATGGCGAGGGCTTCGATCTTCCAGCCGGCACGGAATGCCTGGCGGAAGGCAGCGATTTTCCGATCGAGGCCTTTCGCGCCGGGCATGCGTTCGGCTTTCAGTTTCACCCCGACGTCACGACCGCGATGATGCATCGCTGGACGACGCGCGGCGACGCGCGCCTGACGGTGCCGGGCGCGCAGGCCCGCCGCGAGCATTTCGCGGCCCGCGCGATCCACGACGTCGCCGAACGCGCCTGGCTGAAAGCTTTCATGGACAATTGGCTGGCGCGGATGCCGCTGGTCGCACCGGCCGGCGTGAAAGTCTCCGAGACGGCAGACCAGGCGCCTTGATCAGGTGCGCGTCGATCCATGGTAGCCTCTGAAAAGGGGGGGCGACATGGCCGACATCCAACTCGACGGCGCGGGCTTCGCGCGTTTGCTGCACGACCTGACCGCGTCGGCGGAATCCGGCGACGGCGCGCGGTTCGCCGCGCATTTCACGGCGGACGCCGTCTATCACGATTACATTTATGGTCCGCATACCGGCCGCGCCGACATCGCCCACATGATGCAGGGCCTGTTTCACCGCGATGCCGCCGACTACCGCTGGTCGATGTTCGATCCGGTGTTCGATGCCGCGACCGGGATGGGTTACGCGTGGTCGCTGTCGCGCTTCACCTCGACGATCCCGCAATTCGCCGGCGCCGACATCGTCATCGACGGCATGAGCCGCTTCATCGTCCGCGATGGGCTGATTTCGGACTATCGCGAATCGGTCAATGGCGGCGTCGCGATGCAGCAACTCGGCGTGCCGCCGGAGAAAATGGCGAAGGTGTTCGCGCGCTGGACGGACTGGCTGAGGGCGCGGACGGAGACGGTGGCGTATTTGGCGAAGCGGCTTTGATACGGGTCGCCGGTCTTCGCCAAGAGGCTGCGCGGGAACCACGCTTGGCCAAGTTGCTGCGCCGCGCGAAGCCACTTGGCAAAGGGCTGGTGGAGCCAGGCGGGATCGAACCGCCGACCTCGTCATTGCGAACGACGCGCTCTCCCAGCTGAGCTATGGCCCCTCGCGGCCGGGCTTTTTTCAAAGCCGCGGTAGCGCGAATGCCGCCATTTACAGTGGCGGGGTTGATCAAGTCAATTGGCGTTTAAGCCGGATTTGGCTGGAACTGTGCTTG
>JAQGJY010000122.1 GCA_028290325.1 Tardiphaga sp. | reverse complement strand
GCGATGGTCGACAGTCTGGTCACGCAAGGCATTCGTTTCGATGTCTGCGGCAATACGCTCGACACCATCGAACGCGAGACCGGCTCCCGACCGAAGCTCAACCCGCACGCCGTCGAGGTTCAAGTCGGCGTCGGGCAGTTGCTGTCGTTGAGCGAAGATGGCTACACGATCGTCCGTCCCTGACATGGAGAATGAGATGCGACTTCTGCGCAGTGCGATAGTGGCGATGGGTCTGCTGGCGACGTTGACGCTGCCAGTTGTGGCAGCCGATCCGAAGGAGCATCGTGTGTCCATCCAAATCGACCAGAACGATCCCGAGGTGATGAATCTCGCGCTCAATAATGCGACCAACATCATGGAGCAGTACAAGTCGAAAGGCGAAATCGTCCAGATCGAACTCGTCACCTATGGTCCGGGGTTGCACATGTTGCGCGCGGATACGTCGCCGGTGAAGGATCGTATCAAGCAGATCGCCGATACGAGTTTTCCGTCGAGCATCAAGTTCTCCGCCTGCGGCAACACCAAGGACGGCATGGAGAAGCGCGAGGGCAAGGCGATCACCATCATCTCGCAAGCCGAGATCGTGCCGTCGGGCGCGGTGCGGCTGATCGAATTGCAAGAGCAGGGCTGGAGCTATCTGCGGCCGTGAACGAGCCGCGTCCAGCTCCGCCGCATGATGTCGCGCGGCGAACCCTCGATCAGGATAGCGATGCCGATGCGCGCGCCGAGCACCATGCCGCCAAGCGCCAGCGGCCATGACAACGCCAGCATCGATCCGGCGGTGAGGCCTTGCCCGATGGTGCAGCCGCCCGCGAGAATTCCGCCGAAGCCCATCAGCACGGCGCCGGTCAAATGCCGCCGCATTTCGCGATCGTCATCGAATGCTTCCCATTGCAACTCGGCTGATCGCCATGCGGCAAGACAGGATCCGGCGACAACGCCGAATACGCTGCCGACGCCGAAATCAGCGAGGTTCGCGAGATTGAGGAGGCCGGCAAACACCGACTTGCCGATGGTGGAGACAAAGGTAAGGCTTTGCGGGCGCGGTGGGCCGGCGAAATCGTCGCGAACATATAACGTAAGGAGCCATCCGGCGATCACCAGCAGCCCGAGCGCAACACCGGCCGACAGCAGCCGCGGCGTGCGGCGTAGTCGTGGATCGCCGAGCGCCAACCAACACAGCGCGGTCCCAAGTCCCATCGCGATCACCGCGCGGGCATCGACCGACAGCAGACGCGACGCTAACGATGCCAGATCCGCCAGCGTGCCATCGGGCATCGCCACAGCGAAACGCTCCAGAAATACGATGCGGAAGCCGGCGAAGATGCCGCGCAAGGTGGCGAAGGCAACGGCTCCCAACACCAGAACGACGATCAAACTGCGCAGATCGCCGGCTCCGAGGCGCACCAGCGAACCAAAACCACACGTGCCGACCAATGCCATTCCGATGCCGAACAGCACGCTGCCGATCAGGATCGCGACAATCGGCAGGCTTGTCGGAGTGTAAGTGGACAAAGATGGATCGAACGCGCCGCTGATGATCAGCGCTTGCGTGCCCAGCATGGCGATGCCGAGCGCCAGGCCGAAAACGCGCAGCCGCCGCGTGTCGCCGCCCATCATCGCGTCTTCGATCGCGCCGAATGAACACAACCGCGCGTGACGAACCGCGAAACCGGCAATCATGCCGATGACCAAGCCGCCCAGCGCCTGTGTCCAGGCAGACATATCCTGCATGGACTTTCCTTCCTGTCCGGCGAACGGCTTTGCCTTACGGGCCGCCATTCACCCGTCTACCGGTTCGGCAGTTTATACTTTGTCGGTCGCCGCCGCCGGGGCGCAGAAGATATCGTACACGACGGAAATCACGCGGCGCACGTCGTCGTTGGCGAGGCTGTAATAGATCGTCTTGCCGTCGCGGCGGGTATCGACCATGCCGTCGTAACGCAGCCGCGCGAGTTGCTGCGAAACGGCGGATTGTCGCAGCGACAGAATGTTTTCGAGTTCGGAAACGGAGCGTTCGCGCTCAGCAAGCAGGCACAGCAGCAGCAGACGATTTTCATGCGACAGCGCCTTGAGGAAGTTGCTGGCTTTGCGCGCCTTGCGCATCAACTGATCGAGTTCGGGCGAGTATTCCGCGCCGTCGCGCAGTTCGGATTCGAGAGTGGATGGGAGAATGGACGTCATTGTCACCAGCGTTGCATGCGGAAGGATCGGGTAGGGTTCAGCTGCGCTCACGGCTCGGATGGAGTTGCGCCGCGAATTTGCCGAGCAAGCCCCAGAACGACTCGTCATTGATATAGCCGTTGATGCGCCCGATCTCGTGGCCGTTGTCGATCACGATGAAGGTCGGCGTGTAAATGACGGGAGACGCAAGGGCGAGGTCGGTCGGTTTGTCGCGGTCGATGTCGATGCGGCGGAGCGGAAGCAGTTTGGCCTCGTCGGTCTTATTGTAGATCGGCGCGATCTGCGGTCCCAGCGCGGGCACCAGACGCAGCCGGCCCGCTCGAACATCACCAGTTCGGCCGCGCGCGCGATGCGGCTCGCGCCGATC
>JAQGJY010000067.1 GCA_028290325.1 Tardiphaga sp. | reverse complement strand
TCACATAAGCGCGGTCGGCGATCTTCAGCGCCGCCTGCGCGTTCTGCTCGACCAGCAGAACCGAAACGCCGGCGGCCCGCAATTCGGCGACGGTGCGGAAAATATCCGCGACGATGATCGGCGCGAGGCCCAACGAGGGTTCGTCGAGCATCAGCAATTTCGGCTCACCCATCAGCGCGCGACCCATCGCCAGCATCTGCTGCTCGCCGCCGGACATGGTGCCGGCAAGTTGTTTGCGGCGCTCCTTCAATTTCGGAAACAGCGTGAAGACGCGCTCGAAGGCGGTCGCGGCCTTCGCGTTTGATATCCGAAACGCGCCGAGTTGCAGATTATCCTCGACGCTCATCGTCGCGAACAATTCGCGATGCTCCGGCACCAGCGACAACCCCGCGGCGACGCGGTCCTCGATGTCGAGCCGCGTGATGTCCTGTCCCGCCAACGTCACATTGCCCTGCAACGGCAGCACGCCCATCACGGCATTGAGCAGCGTCGTCTTGCCGGCGCCGTTGGCGCCGATGATGGTGACGATCTCGTTCGCGCGAACCTCGAGCGAAACCGCGCGGACGGCTTCGACCTTGCCGTAGGCAATATGGGCGTCGGTGACGGACAGCAGGGCGCGCTTCGCGTCTGTCATGCGACCGCTCCGAGATAGGCTTTGATCACGTCGGGATTGGCTTTGATTTCGCTCGGCGTGCCCTCGGCGATCTTGGTGCCGAAATCGAGCACCACGATGCGATCCGCGAGATTCATGACGAAGCCCATGTCGTGCTCGACCAGCAGCACCGACATGCCGCCACCCTTGAGTTGGCGCAGCAGATCGGCGAGGCGTTGCTTCTCCAAATGACGCAGGCCCGCGGCCGGCTCGTCGAGCAGCAGCAACGACGGATCGACGCAGAGCGCGCGCGCGATTTCGACGATGCGTTGCTGGCCCAACGACAGCGAGCCGGCCAGTTGATGAATCTGGTCGCCGAGACCGACGCGATCAATCTGCCGCGTCGCCTCGGCCAACAGTTTGGCTTCGTCCGCGCGGTCGAGCCGCAGCATCGAGGCAATCGCGCCGGCATGGCCGCGCAGATGCGCACCGATCGCGACATTCTCGAGCACGGTCATGTCAGGCACCAGCTTCACGTGCTGGAACGTGCGCGCGATCCCGAGGCCGACAATGTCCTGCGGCGGGGCGTTGCCGAGATCGCGGCCACGGATCGCGACATTGCCGCCGGACGCGTGCAGCACGCCGGTGATGAGATTGAACGTCGTGCTCTTGCCGGCACCGTTCGGGCCGATCAACGCGACGATCTCGCGCGCGCCGACATCGAACGACACGTCGTTGACGGCGATGACTCCGCCGAATTGTTTTCGCGCGGCTTTCACCTGCAACAAGGGCCCGTCGCTGGCCGGCGGCGCGGGGCGCGCCGGCAATGTCGGCGTGGTGTCGGGCCGGGTGTCGCGTCGTTTCAGCGGCCAGATCGACATCAGCCACGGCCACACGCCGGTCGGCGCGAGTTGCAGCAACAGCACCAGCAGCACGCCGAATACGATCAGCTCGAGCTGGCCCTGGCCGCCGAACAGCATCGGCAGATAGCTTTGCAGCGCTTCCTTCAGGATGATGACGATGGCCGCGCCGAGCACGCCGCCCCAGACATAGCCCGCGCCGCCGACGACGGCGATGAACAGATATTCGATGCCCGCTTGGGGGCCGAACGGCGTCGGGTTCGCGGCGCGCTGGAAATGCGCGTAGAGCCAGCCCGACAGGCCGGCCAATACGGCGGCGTAGATGAAGACCATCAGTTTGGCGCGCGCGGTTCGCACGCCGAACGCTTCGGCGGCGATATGGCCGCGCCGCAATGCGCGGATCGCGCGGCCGGTGCGCGAGTCCAGCAGGTTCATCGACAGCACGGCGCTGAGAATGACCGCGGTCCAGATCACGAAGTAGATCGTGCCGGGATCGAGCATCCGCAGCGTGCCGATCGACAGCGGCGGAATGCCGGAGATGCCGTCGTTGCGGCCGAGGAATTCCAGCTTGCCGAACAGGTAATACAGGCTGATGCCCCAGGCGATGGTGCCGAGCGGCAGATAATGGCCGGAGAGACGCACGGTGACGAGGCCGAGCAGAACCGCCGCGACGCCGGCGACGAGCAGTGACGCCGGCAATGTCAGCCACGGCGAAAATCCATAGGTCGTGGTCAGCACGGCCGTCGTGTAGGCGCCGAAGCCGCAGAACGCCGCCTGTCCGAACGACGTCAGACCGCCGACGCCGGTGAGCAGCACCAGGCCCATCGCGACCAGCGCCGCGAGGCCGATATTGTCGAGCAACACGATCCAGAATGGCGGCACGCCCGGCACGAACGGGATCGCGGCCATCAGCAGCGCAAAGACCAGGACGGGGAGACGCTGCATCATCGCGCTCAGTCCTTTTCTTCTTCGGCGGCGGGGGCCGCGAGCGACCGCAGCACCAGCACCGGCAGGATCAGCGTGAAGACGATGACCTCCTTGAAATTGCTCGCATAGAAGGACGAAAAGGCTTCGACGGTGCCGACGACGAGCGCGGCGATGGCTGTCAGCGGATAGCTGACGAGGCCGCCGATGATCGCGGCGATGAAGCCCTTCAACCCGATCAGAAATCCGGTGTCGTAATACAGAGTCGTCATCGGCACGATCAGGATGCCGGAGACGGCGCCGATGACCGAGGCGAGCAGGAACGCGATCCGTCCGGACAACGATGTTCGGATGCCGACAAGCCGCGCGCCCAAGCGATTGACGGCGGTGGCGCGGAGGGCTTTGCCGTACAGGGTGTAGCCGAAAAACAGCCACAGCCCGACGATCAGCGCGATCGTGATGCAATAGACCGCGATGCTCTGGCCGGTGAAGCGCAACGGTCCGATGGTGACGGCGGCATCCGAGATGGTCGGACCGCGCAGGCCTTCCGCGCCGAAGAATACCAGCCCGAAGCCTTGCAAGGCCAGATGTGAGCCGACCGACGCGATCAGCAGCACCAGCACCGACGTATGCGCGAGCGGCTGGAACGCGATGCGATAGAGATAAAGCCCGATCGCCGCGGTGATCAGCAGTGACAGCGCGATGTTGATGGCGATCGGCGTGCCCTTGCCGGCAAGCGCCATTGTCAGCCCGAGGATCGCCAGCGGAAGCAGCAGGTTCAGCGCGGCCGACCGCAGGATGAGTTTGCCGTGCAGCGATCGGCGCGCGGTAAACAGGTCGAACAGAAACGCGACGACACCCATCGCCATCGCGAGCTTGGCGGTGCCGGGCATGTTGCCGGCGGACAGCGTGGCATAGGTCAGCGCGCCGAAGGTGATGAACTCACCCTGCGGGATCAGGATCACGCGCGTGACGGCAAAGACCAGCACCAGCGCGAGGCCAAGCAGGGCATAGACCGCGCCGTTGGTGACGCCGTCCTGCAGCAGGAACAGCAAGATCGTCGTGTTCAAGACCGAGCGCTCCCCTCACGCGACGTGCCAAACGAGGCTGACACCGACACCGCAGCGATTGAATTTCACTCCGGCTATTTGATATGGCGTATAACAATTATGAGATGTAACCTCAAGTAAAGGCTCGCGCCGCCGGATGGCGGGCGTCGCCGGTTTTATAATCTGGATTGCGGACTCTCACGATGCCTGTTTCAAACAAGACGGATATTGTGGCGGAAAGTGTTGTGGGGAAAGGGCCTCGACGGCTGCGAAAAAAAGCCGCGGCCTCGGTTGTGGTGTCAGACCCCAGCGGGCCATCGAGTGTGGCGCTCGATCTCGGCGAGTTGAACGAACTGCTCGGCTATTCGCTGAAGCGCGCCCAGCTCCGCATCTTCGAGGATTTCCTGCGTTGCGTCGCGCCGGTGAAGCTCACGCCCGCGCAGTTTTCGGTTCTGTTGCTGCTCGATCGCAATCCCGGCCGCAACCAGACCGAAATCGCCATGACGCTCGGCATTCTGCGGCCGAACTTCGTCGCGATGCTGGACGCGCTTGAAAACCGGGGGCTTTGCACACGCCAGCGCTCGCCGAACGATCGCAGGTCTCACGTTCTGATGCTGACCGACAAAGGCCGCACGACGCTGGCGAAAGCAAAGAAGCTGGTCGCCGACAAACACGAGGCGCGCTTGATCGACGTGCTCGGCCCGCGCCAACATCGTGCGATGCTGGAAATGGTGGCGAAGCTCGCGAAGGAATTATGAAGTCGCTCGGACGGTGACGGCGAATTAATCCTCGACCGCGCCGAACGTTGCCCGCGTCGGATGCGCCGGATAGACGCCGACGATGCGGAATTCCTTCGAGAAGAACTTCAGCTCCTCCAGCGCGAAGGCAAGGTTGCGATCGTCGGGATGGCCATCGACATCGGCATAGAACTGGGTCGCGAAGAAATTGCCGTCGACCATGTAGCTTTCCAGCTTGGTCATGTTGACGCCATTGGTCGCGAAGCCGCCCATCGCCTTGTAAAGCGCGGCCGGCAGATTGCGCACCTTGAACACGAAGCTCGTCACCAGCGGACCTGAGTTTTGCTCGGCCCATTTCGCGTCGCGCGCCAGCACGACGAAGCGCGTCGTGTTGTAGTTCTCGTCCTCGACATCCTCGGCCAGAATTTCGAGGCCATAGATATCCGCCGCCATGCGCGAGGCCAGCGAGGCGCAGGTCTTGTCGCCGCGCTCGGCGACGATGCGCGCGGAGCCGGCGGTATCGGCGGCGACGATCGGGCGAAAGCCGTGCTTGCGGATGATGCGGCGGCACTGGCCCAGCGCGTGAACGTGGCTCTCGACGGTCTTGATGTCGGCGAGCTTGGCGCCGGGCAGCGCCAGCATCTGGTGGTGGATCGGCAGGAAATATTCGCCGACGATGTAAAGCCCCGATGCCGGCAGCAGATGGTGGATGTCGGCGACGCGGCCGGCCAGCGAATTTTCGATCGGGATCATGCCCAGATCGGCCTCGCCGGACGAGATCGCGGCCAGCGCATCCTCGAACGTGGCGCAGGGCAGCGGCGCCGCGCCGGGAAACGCTTCGACGATGGCGATGTGCGAATTGGCGCCGGGTTCGCCCTGGAAGGCGATCTTGAGTGCTTGTGTCATGACGCCTTGTATCAATCGCTCAGCTTTTCGCCAGCACCCGGCGGGCGGTTTCGAGATCGTCCGGCGTATCGACGCCGCGCGGCACGACATCGACGATGGCGACGTCGATCCGCATTCCGGCCTCGAGGGCGCGGAGCTGTTCGAGCTTCTCACGCTTTTCCAGCGTTGACGGCGGCAGCGCCACGAACCGCGCCAGCGCCGCGCGGCGATAGGCATAAAGCCCGATATGATGGTAGCGCGGGCCGTCGCCCCACGGCGCCGTGGCGCGGGTGAAATACAGCGCGCGCAGACGCGGAAGCTTGGCGGCGGGCGCGAGCGGCGCGCCGATCACCTTGACGACATTGGGGTTGATGGCTTCTTCCTCGGTGTGGATTTCCGCCGCCAACGTCGCGATCGCGACATCGGGATCGACCAAGGGCGCCAGGACCGCGCGGATATTGTCCGGCGCGATGGTCGGGAAATCGCCTTGCAGATTGATGATGGTCTCGATCCGGCCGTCGGGATCCAGCGCCGTCAGCGCCTCGAAGACACGGTCGGAGCCGGACGGATGGTCCGCGCGGGTCATGACGACCTCGCCGCCGGCGGCCCGCACCGCCTCGGCGATCGCAGCCGTGTCGGTGGCGACCGCGACGCGGCCGATATCGGCTTCCAGCGCCCGGCGCAGCACATGGACGATCATCGGCGACCCGCCGATATCCAGCAGCGGTTTGCCCGGCAGGCGGGTCGCGGCCATCCGGGCCGGAATCAGCACGATCGTGGAGCTTGGCATCGGCCGCCTAGAGGATGTGGCACAGGGCTGAACGGATAAGGGAATTTCGCCCGGACGGGCGAAAGGTCGCGTGTTTATACGGGTTGCAAGAGGACTGGCAAACCGTTATCTGAACCTCGTTACGTATGCATCTGCGAACGTGCGATTCCCGATTTTCAAGCGACAATCCGGTGTCGTCTTCCTAGAACTGGGCTTGACCGAACATGGACTCCTTCGAACTCAACAAGGTGATGGGCGCCGTTCTTGGAACCTGCCTGCTGCTGCTGGTAACGAGCATCGGCGCGCAGGCGATTTTCGCGCCGGCCAAGCTGGAAAAACCCGGCTACGACATCGCCGTGAAGGAAGCCGAGCCGGCGGCCGGCGCGCCCGCCGCCGCGGCGTCCGAGCCGATCGAGAAGTTGCTCCAGACCGCGTCGGTGGAAAAAGGTGCTGCCGCGGCCAAGAAGTGCGGGGCCTGCCATACGTTCGAAAAGGGTGGCCCGAACCGCGTCGGCCCCAACCTGTTCGGCATCGTCAACGAGAAGGTCGGTGAGGGCAAGGGCGGCTTCAATTTCTCCGCCGCCATGAAGGGCAAAGGCGGCGAATGGACATTCGATGCTTTGAACAAGTTCATCGCCAGCCCGAAGGGTTATATCCCGGGCACCGCGATGGGCTTCGCCGGCATTCAGAAGGATAGCGAGCGCGCCGATGTGATCGCCTATCTTGCGACCTTGGCCGACAAGCCGGTGCCGCTGCCGACCGCCGCAAAGTAAAATTTGATCACGCGATCTAATTCGCAACCGGCCGGGCATCGCCCGGCCGTCGTCGTTTTGGACCGCCGCAACCGCGTCGCGCCTGCCATGCGTGACGCAAAGTTAAGGCGAAACGGGACGTTTCGTCGCGTTGGAGGTCTGGTATCCCTCGGAAAAACCGACATAATCGGTCGAATCTCCGCC
>JAQGJY010000463.1 GCA_028290325.1 Tardiphaga sp. | reverse complement strand
TTGAGCGCCAGCCGCCTCGCGCTCGATATCGGCGTGCCATCCGGCCGCATCACGGACATTCTCAACGCGCGCCGCGCGATCACCGCCGATACCGCCGTGCGGCTCGGCCGCTATCTCGGCATGAGCGCGCAGTTCTGGTGCGATCTGCAAAGCCAGTTCGACATCGCCATCGTCGAGCGGAAGAAGGGCTCCGAGATCGGGCGACGGGTCAGGGTCGCCGCCGCGACGTGAGTGCGAACGTTGTACGTTTCAGAGCACGATCCCGTCCGGAAGATGCGCCGAGCGACCAACGGCGGCCTCACACATCCAGCAACTCGTCGTCGGCGAATTCGGCCTTGTCCGAAATGAACGCGAACCGCGCCTCGGCCTTGGTGCCCATCAGGCGCTCCACCGAATCTGCCGTGCCCTCGCGATCCTCAGCCATCAGCACGACGCGCAGCATCGTGCGTCGCGCCGGGTCCATGGTGGTTTCCTTCAATTGCGCCGGCATCATCTCGCCGAGGCCCTTGAAGCGGCCGACATCGACCTTGGCATTGGCGTTGAATTCGCTCTTGAGCAATTGCGCCTTGTGCGCGTCGTCGCGGGCATAGACCGTCTTGGCGCCATGCGTCAGCCGATAGAGCGGCGGCACCGCGAGATATAGATGGCCTTCGTCGATCAGTCGTGGCGTCATCCGATAGAAGAACGTGATCAGCAACGATGCGATGTGCGCGCCATCGACGTCGGCGTCGGTCATGATGATGATGCGCGAATAGCGCAGATCTTCCTGCCGGTATGACGCGCCGATGCCGCAGCCGATCGCCTGCATCAGGTCGGACAGTTGCGCGTTCGACGTCATCTTGTCCTTGGTGGCGGAGGCCACGTTGAGGATCTTGCCGCGCAACGGCAGGATCGCCTGCGTCTTGCGATCGCGCGCCTGCTTGGCCGAGCCGCCGGCCGAGTCGCCCTCGACGATGAACAGTTCAGATCCTTCGGTCGCGGTGTTGGTGCAATCAGCCAGCTTGCCGGGCAGGCGGAGCTTCTTGACCGCCGTCTTGCGCGAGGTTTCCTTTTCCGCGCGGCGGCGCAGCCGCTCGTCGGCGCGCTCCATGACGAAATCGAGCAACTTGTTGGCCTGCACCGGGTTGCCGGACAGCCAATGGTCGAACGGATCCTTGATCGCCTGTTCGACGATGCGCTGGGCCTCGGCGGTGGCGAGACGGTCCTTGGTCTGGCCCTGGAATTCCGGCTCGCGCACGAACACGCTCAGCATCACCGCCGCGCCGACCATGACGTCCTCCGACGTGATCGACGAGGCGCGCTTGCCCTGACCGACCCGCTCGGCATGGTCCTTGAGACCGCGCAACATGGCGCTCCGCATGCCGGATTCGTGGGTGCCGCCATCCGGCGTCGGAACCGTGTTGCAGTATGACGACAGAAAGCCGTCAGCATCGGCGGTCCAGGCGACCGCCCATTCGCACGCGCCATGCGCGCCGTTGCGGCCGGATTTGCCGGAGAAGATATCCGGATGCACCAGCGTGTCGGCATGTACCGCCGCGGCCAGATAATCCTTCAGGCCGCCGGCGAAGTGGAAGGTGTCCTCGGCCGGCACGTCGTCGATGCCCTTGAGCAATTCGGGGTCGCAATGCCAGACGATTTTGACGCCACCGAACAGGTAGGCCTTGGAGCGCGCCATCTTGAACAGGCGCTGCGGCTTGAAGGTGGCCTTCGCGCCGAAAATCTCGCTGTCCGGTTTGAAACGAATGCGGGTGCCGCGCCGGTTGTTGACCTTGCCGAGCTCCTCCAGCTTGCCGATCGGGTGGCCGCGCTCGAACGACATGCGATAGAGCTGTTGCGACCGCGCCACCTCGACCTCGCAACGCGACGATAGCGCGTTGACGACGGAGACACCGACGCCGTGCAAGCCGCCGGACGTCTCATAGACCTTGCTGTCGAATTTGCCGCCGGAATGCAGCGTGCACATGATGACTTCGAGCGCGGATTTGTTCTTGAACTTCGGATGCGGATCGACCGGGATGCCGCGCCCGTTATCCGACACCGTCAGGAACCCGTCGGCGGACAACGTCACCTCGATAAAGGTCGCGTGGCCGGCCAGCGCCTCGTCCATCGAATTGTCGATCACCTCGGCGAACAGGTGATGCAATGCCTTCTCGTCGGTGCCGCCAATATACATGCCGGGGCGGCGGCGGACCGGTTCGAGCCCTTCCAGCACCTCGATATCGGCCGCCGTGTAGCCGGCCTCGGCGCTGACCGGACGCGCGGGAGACTTCGCCGCCGCCGGTTTCGGTGGCGACGCGGCGCCAAACATATCTGGTTGCGGTTTCAGTGCTTTAGCCATTTGTCTTACTGTTTTAGGAGAGGGATTTCGCGCGAATCACTCCGCTGACTATGCCACGGATCGCCGCGCATCGAGGCCGGGAGGCGGAATGCGCCACGGCCTAGCACGATGCGGAAAGCTGTCCAATCTGACTCGCCGGCATGGCTGGCGTCCGGCGCGCCGGTCTGGCAGGACGTGGAGCATGGAAGAGATGTTTCATAGCCTGACCGATTTCGTCCGTGATCATCAGCAATGGGCAGCCCCCATCGTCTTCGCGCTGGCCTTCGCGGAATCGCTGGCGTTCCTGTCGCTGATCATTCCAGCCTGGGGCGCGCTGGTGGCGATCGGCGCGCTGATGGGTGCGGCCGGCGGCAGCTTCTGGCCGATCTGGATCGCCGGCGCGCTCGGCGCCGCGTTTGGCGACTGGCTGTCTTTTTGGATCGGGACGCGGTTCCACGATCGCATCGGCGGCTGGTGGCCGATGTCGAAATATCCCGACATGTTGCCGCGCGCGGAAGCCTTCATGAAGAAATGGGGCGTCGTCGGCATCGTGTTCGCGCGCTTTTCCGGGCCGCTGCGCGCCACCGCGCCCTTGGTGGCGGGCGTCGTCCAGATGCCGCTGCTGCCGTTTCAGCTGGCGAATTTCGGCTCGGCGTTTTTGTGGGCGGCGATGCTGCTCGCGCCGGGCATGTTCGGCATCAAGATGATGTTTTGATTATCGATGATCAGCCGCGCGGGCTGCGACAGGCGTCCGCGATGACATTGGGGGCGGCCGCAGGCATTGTGCGCCGCGCCCACCCGACGACCATCTTGACGCCTGTCATCCGCGGCCCTATGACCGCGCCATGATCAACGTCGCTACCATCGCCAAGGCCCGCCGTCGCCGCATCATCGCGGCCGGGGCTGTTCTGCGCGTCTGATCATCCAACCCCCGCCGCCGGATATGATCCGCGGCATTGGTTTCCAGATTTCCAGAACGCGTATCGGTCCGGCGGCTCCTGTAGAACGAGGAGCTTGTGATGTACGTCCCCAGACCGTTCCAGCCGGATCGCAGCGCGTCCCTGGCGTTCGCGGCCGCGCGCGGTTTCGCCACCATCTGCGCCCATGACGGCCGCAAGCCGATCGCCTCGGCGGTGCCCTTCTGCATCGAATATGCCGCCGACGGCACGCCGCGGCTCGCCTTTCATCTGGCGCGTCACAATCCGCTGGCGGCGCTCGCCGATGGGACGATGTCGTGGGTGATGGCCGTCAATGGACCGGATGCCTATGTCTCGGCCGATTGGTACGCCTCGCCGGACCAGGTGCCGACCTGGCTCTATCAGGCGGTGCATCTGACCGGGCCGGTGCGGGCGCTCTCGGGCGACGATCTCGGGCCGCATCTCGATGCGCTGTCGGACAAGTTCGAAACCCTGCTCGCGCCGAAGCCGGTCTGGACATCGGCGAAGATGACGGCGGGGCGGCTGGATGCGATGAAGAAGGCGATCGTCGGATTCGTCATGGCGGTGGATGAGGTCGAGGGCAGCTTCAAGCTCAACCAGCATAAATCCGACGCGGACAACGCGGCGGTATCCACGGCGTTGTCGCACCAGCGACATGCGGGCGCGCGAGAGATCGCGCTTCAGATGCAGGCGATGCGGCCTCAAGCCGTGACCGACCATACAGTGACTTTGGAAGGACCGATGTGATGAGCGCGACCCCCACAACCACAAAGCCCACCGTGTTCGTCGATGGCGGCTCGGGCACCACCGGGCTTGGCATTCGGGAACGGCTGGCCGCGCAGAGCGATGTCGCGGTTCGCCTCATCGACGACGCCAAGCGCAAGGATCCCGCCGCCAAGCGCGCGCTGATGGCGGAGGTCGATCTCGTCATCCTGTGCCTGCCGGACGAGGCGGCCAAGGCGACCGTCGCGTTGATCGACGGCATGGGCGCGGCGGGGCCGAAAGTGCTCGACGCCTCGACGGCCTATCGCGTCGCGCCGGACTGGACCTATGGCTTTGCCGAACTGGCCCCCGATCAGGCCGCCAAGATTCGCGCGGCGCGCAAAGTGTCCAATCCCGGCTGCTATCCGACCGGCGCGATCGCGCTGATCCGGCCGTTGGTCGATGCGGGATTGCTGGCCGCCGACCATCCGGTGACGATCAACGCCGTCAGTGGTTATTCCGGCGGCGGCAAACAGATGATCGAAGCCTACGAGGCCGGCACCGCACCGGCGTTCGAACTCTACGGCCTCGGCTTCGCGCATAAGCACGTGCCCGAGACGCAGCTTTATGCGCGTCTGACGCGCCGTCCGATTTTTGTGCCGTCGGTCGGCAACTACCGGCAGGGCATGCTGGTGTCGGTGCCGCTGCATCTCGACGATCTCCCCGGCAAACCGAGCGGCGCCGATCTGCGCGCGGCGCTCGCGGCCTATTACGCCGGCAGCCAATATGTGTCGGTGCCGCCGCTCGATGACGCGACGTTGCAAAGCGGGCGCATCGAGCCGGAGGCGTTGAACCAGACCAACACGCTCGAACTGTATGTCTTCGCGAGCGAGACCTATCGACAGGCGGTGCTGGTCGGCCGGCTCGACAATCTCGGCAAGGGCGCGTCGGGAGCCGCCGTCCAGAACATGCGGCTGATGCTCGGGCTGGATTGACGGGTGTTGGTGGGAGACGTCGATGATCGCGATCGCATCCTATACCGACGCCGATTTCGCCGGAGTCGAACGACTCTGGGGGCAGGCATTCGCCGACGATGCGCCGCGCAACACGGCGGCTTTGGCGATCCCACAAAAGCTGGCCTATCAGCCTGAGCTGTTTCTGGTCGCGTCGGATCACGGCGCGGTGGTCGGCTCGCTGATGGCCGGCTATGACGGCCATCGCGGCTGGATTTCGCGCGTCGCGGTCAGCGTCTCGCATCGCCGCCAAGGCGTCGCGCGCGCCATGATCGTCGAGATCGAGCGGCGGCTGGCGGCGCTGGGATGCCCGAAGGTGAACCTGCAAGTCAACACGGCCAACGCCGTCGTCGTGCCGTTCTACCAACGTCTCGGTTACGCCGTCGAGCCTCGCATCAGCATGGGCAAGTTGCTGGCGGGCTGAGGCCGCGATGAACCTCTTTGCCCCGGCGGCATTGTCTGGCGACAGGAGCAACGACCGATGACCGACCACGAGCCCAGCGACAGCGACATTTCGGTCATGGTCGATATCGCGCGATCCGCCGGGACGATGCTATCCGGCGACAAGCAGGCGAGGCTGCCGGCTTTGCTCGAGGCCGGGTTGATCGAGGCCGCGGCTTCGAAGGACGGCGAGGGCGATCGTTATAAATTGACGCCGCAGGGGCAGGCGGTGCTCGACGAACGCGGCGTCGGCGCCAACGAATCCTGAGATTGACCGGCAACGAAAAGGCCGGGCGCTGGCCCGGCCCTTGCCTGCAACGCGGAAACGGTCAGACGATCTTGAACACCGCCAGCATCAGCACGACCTGCGCCAGGAAACCGACCGTGAAAGTCACGGTCCGGACCACCGGCACGCCGAGCGTATAGACGATGACATGCGCAAGCCGTGACCAGAAATAGACAGCGCAGGCCAACACGGTCCATTGGGTGGAATAATCGGCGGCATTGAGGATCAATACCAAAGGCGCGAAAATGATGAGATTTTCGACGGCGTTGTCGTGGGCGAACATCATGCGGTTGGCCCATTCCGATTGCGGACGGTCGGTGCGCGACGGATTGGCCATCGCGCCGCTGAGGCCGCGCACCTGGAGCCGGTTCAAAACGTAAGGCACCCACATGACGGCGGTGAGGATCACCGTCCATGTCAGCCAGAACAGTTCGCGCGTCATCGTATCAGCCCCTTGATTGTGGTTCGCGGAATCGCGGTGATATC
>JAQGJY010000041.1 GCA_028290325.1 Tardiphaga sp. | reverse complement strand
TCCGCCGTGAGCCGCGCCGGCGCAAAGGCCAGCAGCTTGGCCCAATCCGGATGGCCGGTGAACAGGTCGGCGTCCCACCAGACATCGCCGGCTTCCAGCGCCTCGCGCTCGGTGTCCGACATCGTCGGCATGACCTTCTTGGCCCAGCCGAAGATCGGCTTGGTGAGAAGATCGCGGCGGAGGTTGAAGGAGGACACTGACGTCATAGCGCAATCCTTGGTCAGAGAGTCGCGACGGCACGACCTGCCTCTCCCGCTTGCGGGGAGAACAGGGCCGGGGCTGTTGGCGCCGCGGATTGTACTTAAAATAGACCGGATCAGATACGGAACAAATTGGATTTTGTTCCCGGCCTCAGTCACGATGTCGCGGACTGAACAGGCTGCGTAAAGCCCGTCGCGATCAATCCGGCCGTATCATCTCGAACATCGCATCAGGGCGCACCTCGATGTAGTCGCCGCTGCGGCCGGCGCGCAAAATCGGATGCGCCAACGCGGTCTGGTACACGCCCCCGACGATCAGGCTCTTGTCGATATGCACCGCGACCACCTCGCCCATCGTCAGGATGCCCTGCGCGTCGCGGCCGTCGGCGCCTTTCAGCTGGATGATCTGCGTCACCTTGCATTCGAACGAGACGCGGCTCTCGGCGACGCGCGGCACCTTCACGAGACGGCTTGGCGCTTTGGTCAGGCCGGCCAGCTCGAACTCGTCGGTCTCGTGCGGCACATGCGCCGCCGTCGCGTTCATCCGCGTGTCGAGATCCTTGGTCACCAGATTCCAGGTGAACTCGCCGGTCGCCTTGCTGTTGGCGACGCTGTCCTTCCACGTCGTCGAGGCGAAGCCGATCAGCGGCGGCTTGTAGGCGAACGCATTGAAGAAACTGTAAGGCGCGAGGTTGACGTGGCCGTCGGCGTCCTGCGACGCGATCCAGCCGATCGGGCGCGGCCCAACGATGGCATTGAACGGGTCGTGCTTGAGGCCGTGGCCGTTCGCCGGCTCATAGAAATGCAGATCGATCACGTGCGAATCCTTCAGAGGCGTTGCATCGCGCAGACTACTTCGCGGGCTGCGCCGCGACAAATTCCGTCTCCGAGCGATGGTTGCCGGTCAGCACGAGGAGGCCGGCGATCAGCGGCATGATCGCCAGCACCATCAGACCGATCGCCGTCGAGCCGGTCGAATCCTTGATGAAGCCGATCAGATACGGCCCGCCGAAACCGGCCAGATTGCCGATCGAGTTGATCATCGCGATGCCGCCCGCCGCCGCCGTGCCGCTCAGCCACGCGGTCGGCAAGGTCCAGAACACGCCGAAGGTACAGAACACGCCGATCGCGGCGACGATCAACGCCCCCATCACGATCACCGGATCGGTGACGTAGCCGGACACGAACAAAGCCGCCGCGATCAGCAGCAAGGGCAACCCGACATGCCAGACGCGCTCGCGGGTCTGGTCGGAATGCCGCGCCCAGGCGATCATCGCGATCGCGCCGAACAGATACGGCACCGCCGTGACGAAGCCGGTCTGCGCGTTGGAGAAGCCGAACGCCTTGACGATCTGCGGAAGCCAGAACTGCATGCCGTAGAGGGCCGCGACGAAGCCGAAATAGACCGCGCTCAGCACCAGCACCTTGGACGACGTCAGCGCCTGCCGCAGCGTCATGTGGCCGGAGGAGTGCTTGGCCGCCTGCTCGCTCGCGAGCTTGGCCGACAGCCACGCTTTCTGCTCGGCCGTCAGCCAAGCGGCCTTCTCGGGCCGGTCGGTGAGATAGAACCACGTCACGACGCCGAGGATCACCGAGGGAATGCCTTCGATGATGAACAGCCACTGCCAGCCGCGCAGACCCATCATGCCGTCGAGGCCGAGCAGCAGGCCGGACACCGGCGCGCCGATCACGGTCGAGACCGGCACGGCCACGGCAAAGGCGGCGAGAAACCGCGCGCGATACTCGGCCGGATACCAGTAGGTCAGATACAGGATGATGCCGGGAAAGAAGCCCGCCTCGGCGACGCCGAGCAGGAAGCGCAGCGCATAGAAGCTCCACGGCCCGCTGACGATCGCCATCAGCGCGGAGATCGCACCCCACGTCACCATGATGCGCGCGATCCAGCGCCGCGCGCCGAACTTCTCCAGCGCGATATTGCTCGGCACCTCGAACAGAAAATAGCCGATGAAGAAAATGCCCGCGCCCCATGAGAACACCAGCGGCGAGAATTTCAGGTCGGCGTTCATCGTCAGCGCGGCGAACGACAGGTTCACGCGGTCGAGATAGGACAGGAAATAAGCCAGGATCAGAAACGGAATCAGCCGCCACGAGATCGCGCGGATGGTGCTGCGTTCGATCTCGCCCGCAGCGGTTGTTGTCGCCTCGCTCATGCGTGTCGCCCCTGATCTGCCGTGCCGTTTGGCGGCAAGCTAAGCGCCAGGATCAGAGCGCGGTCAACCGGGGAAAATGCCATCCCTCGCCCCGGGCAAAGCAAATTGCTTTGCCCGGGGCG
Organism: Tardiphaga sp.; assembly: GCA_028290325.1. GTDB lineage: Bacteria > Pseudomonadota > Alphaproteobacteria > Rhizobiales > Xanthobacteraceae > Tardiphaga. The sequence continues at coordinate 3,843 of JAQGJY010000041.1, read as the reverse complement.
AGGGGGTGACCTCGCGCGGCGAAGTCGGGCAAGGGGTTAGCTGTCCCGCTTGAACAGGCCCCCTCACAGGGCCCCGCCTTCGGCCGCTCCGCCCCCTCGCACATCGCGATGCGCGCGCATCGCTGGGGAGACGAAACGCAGCACTTGCATGTTTCGATTCGCCCTACCCCGCCGCCGCCTGCTCCAACGCGGCGACGTCGAGCTTGACCATCGTCATCATCGCCGCCATCGCGCGCTTCGCCCGTGCCGGATCGGGATCGCCCAGCAATCGCAGCATCACTTTCGGCACGATCTGCCACGACACGCCGTAACGATCCTTGAGCCAGCCGCATTGCACCGGCGCGCCACCTTCGCACAACGCATTCCACAGCCGATCGACCTCGGCCTGATCCTCGCAATCGACCATGAACGATACCGCCTGGCTGAACGCGTTCGGCTGGTTGCCGTTCAACGCCATGTAGCTCTGGCCGGCGAGTTCGAAATTGACCACCAGCACGGAGCCGGCCTTGCCGGACGGATTGTCCATCGGGCTGCGCTGGACATGCGTGACCCGCGAGTTCGGCAGTAGCGACACGTAAAAATTCGCGGCCGCTTCGGCTTCGGTCGCGAACCACAGACAGGGTGTGATCTTGGACATGATGGTGCTCCTCAGGATTGCGACGTCGCGGGCGGACCGCTGGCGGCGGCGGCGGGATCCATCCACATCGGCGCCCACAGGTGGCCGTCAAGATCCTCGAAGTTGCGGCCGTACATGAAGTCATATTCGTCCGTCGGCATGACATCGATGGCGCCGCCGGCCGTCTTCGCCTTCTCGATCATGGAATCGACGTCGGCGCGGCTGTCGGCGGAGATACACAGCAGCACCTGACAGGTCGTTTTCGCATCGCCGATTTTCCGTGGCGAGAAATGCATGAACTTGTCGTGCGTCAGCAGCATCACGTGGATGACGTCCGTCAGCACCATGCAGGCCGCGGTGTCATCGGTGAAATTGAGATTGTTGGTGAATCCGATCGCCTCATAGAACGCCTTGGCGCGCGGCAGATCGGTGACGGGAAGATTGACGAAAATCATCTTGGCCATGGCCAGCTCCTTTGCGATGCCCCCTCAGGACGGACCAAAGCACGCCGATCCGACATCGGTGCCGCGTTTATTTCGCGGACCGAATGTCGCACGCCTGCGCCGATCGGGGAATTGCGGCGGGCGCGAAATCATCGTTCACTGCGCCGATCAAAAGTAGACCCCGGCAAACGATCGGGGCGCAGGGGGAGTACGGGACATGCCACAGCATAAAATAGCGATGACGGCACTGGCGCTGGCGGCGACGCTGATCGCAGGCCCGGCCGCCGCGCAGGACTATCCGACCAAGCCCATTACCTTGATCGTGCCATGGCCGTCCGGCGGCTCGACCGACATTTCGATGCGCGCCATCGCCGACGCCGCCTCGAAACAGCTCGGCCAGCCGATCGTGATCGACAACAAGGCCGGCGGCGGCGGTACGGTTGGCCCCGCGACGATGGCGGCGAGCGCGAAACCGGACGGCTATACGATCTCGCAGATTCCGATCACCGTATTTCGGCTGCCGCTGATGCAGCAGGTGCCATGGAACGCCGCGACCGATTTCAGCTATATCGTGCATCTCACCGGCTACACCTTCGGCGTCACCACCAGTGCCGAATCGCAATTCAAGACCTGGAAGGACGTTGTCGATTTCGCCAAGGCCAATCCGGGCAAGGTGACTTATGCCTCGCCGGGCGCGGGCACCTCGCTGCATATCGGCATGGAGCAGATCGCCGGCCTCGCCGGCATCAAGCTGACGCAAGTGCCGTTCAAGGGCGGCGCGGAGACCAATGCCGCCGTGCTCGGCCAGCATACGATGCTGCAGGCGGATTCGACCGGCTGGCGGCCGCTGGTCGATGCCGGCAAGCTCCGCCTGCTGATGGTCTGGACCGACAAGCGCTCGCCGAATTTCCCCGACGTGCCGACGCTCAAGGAGATCGGCTATCCGATGGTCTACGATTCCCCGTTCGGCATCGCCGGGCCGAAGGGCATGGACCCGAAGATCGTCGCCAAATTGCACGATGCGTTCAAGAAAGCGGTCGAGGATCCCGCCGTGATCGCGACACTGGCGAAATACGACATGGTGCCGAACTACAAGAACACCGAGGATTACAAGAAATTCGTCGTCGAGCTGACCGAGAGCGAGCGCAAGGTGATCGAGTCGCTCGGCATGGCGAAGAAGACGAATTGAGGCCGCGCCGCCGGGCCATCGACCGCCAAGCAATCCAGTCTTCCTCGATCGCCAGCCAGACTGGATTGCTTCCGCGCACGGCCCCTCGAAGCCCAGCGACTGATGGTCTTCGGCAATGACGAACACGCCGGACCTCTTGTCGCACCTAAACGACACGAGGCGAATTGCGGCATCGCAACCAAACTCGCTATAGACAATCGCAAACCCGCATCGACGCGGTCGGCCACGCGCCGCGCCCAACAAAAAAACACGCGCCATTCGCATTCGATCGCTCGCGATCGACAAGGCGCCACGGAGGAATACACAATGTCCGATATCAAGCGCGCCATCGCCACACTCGCCGCCGCGGCGTCGGTCGTCACCATGATCGGCACCGCCGCAGTCGCGCAGGACTATCCGACCAAGCCAATCACGCTGATCGTGCCGTGGCCCGCCGGCGGCGGCACCGACCTATCGATGCGCGCCATCGCCGAGGCCGCGTCGAAGCATCTCGGCCAGCCGATCGTGATCGACAACAAGGCCGGCGCCAGCGGCACGGTCGGCCCGGCGACGATGGCCGCCGCCGCCAAGCCCGATGGCTACACCATCTCGCAGATACCGATCACCGTGTTTCGGCTGCCGCTGATGCAGCAGGTGTCGTTCAATCCGGCGACCGATTTCACCTACATCGTGCATCTCACCGGCTACACCTTCGGCGTCACCACCAACGTCGAGTCCCAGTTCAAGACCTGGAAGGACGTCGTCGACTTCGCCAAGGCCAATCCCGGCAAGGTGACCTATGCGACGCCTGGCGCCGGCACCTCGCTGCATATCGGCATGGAGCAGATCGCGCAGCAGGCCGGCATCAAGCTGACGCAGGTGCCATTCAAGGGCCAGGCCGAATCCAACGCGGCGGTCTTGGGCCAGCACACCATGTTGCAGGCCGATTCCACCGGCTGGCGACCGCTCGTCGATGGCGGCAAATTGCGGCTGCTGATGGTCTGGACCGGCGAGCGCTCGCCGAACTTCAAGGACGTGCCGACGCTCAAAGAACTCGGCTATCCGATGGTCTATGATTCCCCGTTCGGCATCGCCGGGCCGAAGGGCATGGACCCGAAGATCGTCGCCAAATTGCACGATGCGTTCAAGAAGGCGATCGAGGATCCCGCCGTGATCGCGACGCTGGCGAAATACGACATGGTGCCGAACTACAAGAACACCGAGGATTACAAGAAATTCGTCGTCGAGCTGACCGAGAGCGAGCGCAAGGTGATCAAGTCGCTCGGCATGGCGAAGAAGACGAATTGAGGCCGCGCCGCCCGGCCATCGACCGCCGCGATCGTCATCGCGCGAAATAGTTGCGGGAGCGCGGATAGGCGGCAAGGCCGCCGATCCGCGCCAAGCAAACCAGTCTTCCTTGATCGCCAGCCAGACTGGCTTGCTTCCGCGCACGGCCCCTCGAAGCCCAGCGACTGATGGTCTTCGGCAATGACGAACACGCCGGACCTCTTGTCGCACCCAAACGACACGAGGCGAATTGCGGCATCGCAACCAAACTCGCTATAGACAATCGCAAACCCGCATCGACGCGGTCGGCCACGCGCCGCGCCCAACAA
>JAQGJY010000026.1 GCA_028290325.1 Tardiphaga sp. | reverse complement strand
GGCCAAATGAGCGTCAGAGACGTCTTCGGCCAGGACCACCACGATCGGATCGCCGCCAATGTCCGACCGGCCCCAGCCGATCTTGCCGTGAGCGTCAAGCACGACGCCGAAAGTGTCGGCGTTGCGCGGAGCGAACCAGTGCTCGCGCGCAAACGTGTCGCCGCCTGAAGTGGGATACGGCCTACCCTTCGCGAATTCTTGCCCGGTGACCCGCCCGACCAACCAAGCGTCAGCCTCAAGTTCGTCGTGGACCTGCTCGAACAGGTTCGCCGATCCCGCGGGTCGCCATCGGCTGGGGATAATACGGCCGTCGACACTGGCAGACATCAGACAGATGACATGCGGCTTCATGGAACGTCCTGTGAGTTTCAGACCACGCGTGGTTCAGCTAGCCTGCGGCAGCCCGTGCAGAAGTTTGTCCAATCGGATCGGATAGTCGCGTACCCGCATTCCCGTCGCGTTGTAGATCGCGTTGGCGACGGCGGCCCCGACTCCGCAGATGCCAAGCTCGGCGATCCCCTTGGCTTTCATCGGTGACGACATCGGGTCGGTTTCGTCGAGAAATATCACCTCCTGGTGCGGGATATCGGCATGGACCGGCACCTCATAGCCGGCCAAGTCGTGATTGACGAAGAAGCCGTAGCGCTTGTCCACGGCGAGCTCTTCCATCAGGGCCGCGCCGGCGCCCATCGTCATTGCTCCAATCACCTGGCTGCGGGCCGCCTTCGGATTGAGGATGCGGCCCGCCGCGCACACCGCCAGCATCCGGCGGATCCGGGTCTCGCCCGTGTAAACATCGACAGCAAGCTCAACGAAGTGGCTCGCGAAAGTCGATTGCTGATGGGTCTTGCCGAGGTCGCCGTACTCGATGAAGTCTTCCGCGACCAGGTCGTTTTCTCGCGCCGCCTCAGCAAGCGCCGCGACGCGGTTGCCCGACTGAACCTGGCCATCGCTGAATGTCGCGTTGGCCGAGTTGAAGCCGAGCTTCTGCGCAACAATATCCCGCAGCTTGATGCAGGCGGCATACACCCCGGCGGTCGCGTTGTTGGCGCCCCACTGGCCTCCGGAGCCCGCCGAAACCGGGAAGTCGGAATCTCCAAGCTTCACCACGACCTTGTCGAGGCTCAGGCCCATCATCTCTGCCGCCGTCTGAGCGATGATGGTGTAGGAGCCGGTGCCGATGTCGGTCATGTCTGTCTCGACCGTGACTACGCCCTTGCCGTCGAGCCGTACCCGCGCTGCCGACTTCGTCAGCAGATTGTTGCGAAAGCCGGCGGCGACCCCCATGCCGACCAGCCAGTGGCCCTCGCGCACCGAGGCCGGCTTGCGGTTTCGCTTGTCCCAGCCAAAGCGCTGCGCGCCGCGTTGCAGGCACTCGATCAACTGGCGTTGCGAGAACGGTCGTGTCGGATCAGCCGGATCCACCTGAGTGTCGTTAAGTATCCTGAACTGGACCGGATCGATGCCGAGCTTTTCTGCCATCTCATCCATCGCGATCTCGAGCGCCATCATCCCGGGTGCCTCGCCCGGCGCCCGCATCGCGTTGCCCTCGGGAAGGTCTAGAACCGCGAGGCGCATGGCGGTGAGGCGGTTCGCGCCGGCATAGAGCAACTTGGTTTGATCGACCGCGGTCTCGGGCTCGCCATCCTTGAGGTTGCCCGACGTGCTTTCGTGCGCAATCGCGGTGATCTTGCCTTCAGGCGTCGCGCCGATGCGCAGCCGCTGGATCGTGGCTGGCCGGTGCGTCGTGTTATTGGCCACCAGCGGCCGCGTCAGCGCGACCTTGACCGGTCGGCCAGCAGCCCTCGCTGCCAATGCGGCAAGGACGGCATCCGCGCGCAGGAACAGTTTGCCGCCGAAGCCGCCGCCAATGAATGGCGAGTCGAGACGGATATTTTCAGGCGGAATGCCGAGCGCCTTGGCGACGTCGCGCTTGCCCCAGGCGATCATCTGGTTGGACGTCCACAGCGTAAGCCTGTCGCCCTGCCAAGCGGCGATGGTTGCGTGCGGCTCCATCATCGCATGACTTTGATCGGGGGTCGTGTAGGTCTCGTCGAGCTTCACGGCGGCCGCATCGAAGGCCTCTTCGAATTTGCCGACCCGATGTTCCGGAGGCGCGCCGCTGCCTTCACCGCTATCACCGCCATACAGCGGCGCGTGCGGCGCCGCGGCGGCAAGATCGAATTGGCCATGAACCGGGACATATGCGATGCGGATCAGGGACGCGGCGTCGCGCGCTTGCTCGAATGACTCGGCCACGACGACGGCGACGGCCTGATGATAGTGCTGGATGTCGGGGCCGCCGAACAAGTTGGCGGCGTTCATCGGCCCGTTCGGGAGCGGCGCGCTGTCGAGGGTGGTGACGACTGCAATCACGCCCGGCGCCGATTTCGCGGCGTTGCTGTCGATCGTGCCGATGCGGCCTTTGGCGATGGCGCTGCCCACGATGAAACCATAGGCTTGGTTGGGCACCACATCATGACGTTCGTAGGCATAAGGCGCGGTGCCGGTCGTCTTGAGCGGTCCATCGATGCGGTCGGTCGGCTTACCGATGACCTTGAGTTGATCGATGGGGTTCGTTGTCGCGGCGACCTCGAATTTCATATCATGCCCTCGCTTCCGCCAGCACTGCGGCAATCGTGCGCTCGACCAGCGGAATCTTGAACGCATTGTCGGCTGTCGGCCTGGCGCCTTCCAGCAAGCGCGCTGTGACGGACCTGGGGCCACGCGTCAGCTCGGTCCGCCGGATCCACCCGCCACGGCTTGTGCGCCACGCCACCGATCGCCACTCGCCCGGTTCCGTCG
>JAQGJY010000002.1 GCA_028290325.1 Tardiphaga sp. | reverse complement strand
CGGTCGTAAAAGCCGTTCGATGCCAATCTGGACGGCATGCCAAGAGACGGCAACAGGCTCTGCGAGGGCCGCATGCGCGATCGGCATGGCGTCGGGAATCGAGATGAGGTTGCGTTCTGGTATCCGGACGAGTTCCGCGAAGGCTCCCGACCGGGGCGGCATCGAGATGATCTGGCGCGTCGGCGAGAGATGCGACCGCCCTTCGATCGCAAAGGCACAGGCTGGATCGACAACCAATGGATTGATCGTAACGCGCTCGCCTGCGCGCGCTCCGCCGACGATGTGACCGGCGGCCTCGTGGCCGAGGATCAGGGGCGGCGGACGACGAGTATCAAGGCCGTGATAGGCGTGCATGTCCGAGCCGCAGATACCTGCCGCTCCGACCCGGACCAACACCTCGCCGACATCCGCGACCGGGTCCGGCTGATCGCCGAAGACGAGGCTGTTAGTGCCGGTGTAGACGAGCACTTTCATCCTGTCTTTTCTCTCATTTTGCCGTAAAGCCGCCATCTACGGCAAGTGTTTGACCGGTGACATAGGCTGAGGCCGGTGCCGCCAAAAACACCGCTGCGCCCGCGAGATCATCCAATTCGCCGTTGCGGCCAATAGCGGTCTGGGCGGCATTGCGGCTGGCGCGCGCCTCATCCGCAAAGACCGCAGCGGTTAGTGGTGTCAGGAAGAAACCGGGCGCGATCGCGTTGCTGGTCACGCCCTTGCGCGACCATTCTTCGGCGATCGCTCGCGTCAGCTGGACGACGCCGCCCTTGGCTGCGCCGTAGGGCGCGCTGTCGGCGAACGCGCGCCAACTCTGCAACGAGGCGAGGTTGATGATCCGACCATAGCCGCGCTCCGCCATCGCCGGTGCGAAAGCCTGCGTTAGCAGGAACGGTGCGCGAAGATGCACCGCCATATGGAGGTCGAAGGTGCCGTCACCTCTGAGAAAGACTGGCGCAGGTTAAGCCCGGCGGCGTTGACGAGGATGTCGATAGCGAATTGCTTTTCTGCGCAGATCGCAGCGATGGCTGCGCCACAACCCGCCCCGGCTAGATCGGCGGCGATCCAGTCCGCATTAATCTTCCTTCCACGGGCACGAGTTTCTGTCCGAGATGCAGACCAGGTGAGATCTGCCTAGTGGCACGCCGGTCGCGACCGCGACAGCAAACCCCATGATGACTAGCTTCAGGCTTTGCAACGCGTGACTGGCCAATGAGGCGCCGGCATAGCCGCGCGTCGCGATCTGCTTCAGCGACAACCAGGAGTCGGCCGGCGAGGGGAAGCGCCCGGGGGATATAGTGCCGGTCGTGTCTCACGAAGCAAGTCCAGCAGCCGAAACGCAAGCCGTGCGAGCACTTCTTGCGCGCGGCGTTGACGGCCTAATGCTGGTCGGAGCCGAGCGCGCACATGAAACCACGACCTTCCTGAAAGGTGCCGGCATCCCGGTCGTGTTGACTTGGTGCAGTGATGGTTTTTTCTCATCCGTGACTATCGACAATGATCTAGCGGGCCGGCTTGCGGCGCAGCATCTGATCGATCTGGGTCACCGCCGCATCGGCATGATCACCGGGCATCTGCATTTCAATGACCGCCAGAGGGCGCGGTTGGCCGGAGCCACGGCGGCACTGATCGAGGCTGGCTTGTGCCTGCCACAGCAGTTGGTCACGGAGCAGGCGCTGACTATGGCGGGCGGACGCGCCGGCTGCGCGACACTGCTCGAGCTTGACGACAGGCCGACTGCGTTGATCGGCGGCGTCGACCTGTTCGCTATTGGTTGCATCGAGGAGGCGCATGCGCGCGGCATTGACGTGCCTAGCAACCTCTCCGTTATTGGCATCGATGGCCTTGATATGTCGGCGCATATCTCGCCCTCGCTGACCACCGTTAACGTCCCGACCGCGAAGATTGGACAAGAGACCGCAACCAAGCTCATCGCGCTGATCCAGCGGGACGGCGTTGAGGCGTCGACCCAACTGCCCGTCGAGTTGATTGTTAGGCGTTCGACGGCAGTCCGGCGACAGACGGGTCCCAACACCCGCTAAACCTTATCTAAACTTACGTGAGACCCGCGTGTTGGAACCAGTTGAGCTCCTGCATTTTTGTTCGCATCCGAGCTTGGCCTTTGCACGGCCGACTTCAATACGCGGATCGTCTCGCGATAGACCTGGATTGGCACGGGGTAGGGATGACGATCCTTGTCGCCGTGCGCGAGTGAGAACCGGGCCGGATCGGCAAACCGGTAAGGTACGACAGCGCTTGGTTGGTTTCGCGCAGCTCAGCCTTTTTATCAGCGTCTGTCGATCGTAGCCATTCGTTCAGTTTCGACCATCGCGCCGTCCCGATATATTTCGAACCGCAATCGCTACGCTTTTTGACCTGCCACTGATTTGTCATCCAGCGGCTATTAGAGCCTTCCGATGTTGCGCCATTAGGCGCGGGTATAGCAACATGCGGTCTGCGGAGCTGGTCAGAGGTGTGAGTTGCTGCCGATTTGCCCGTCGGCCGGAACTAGAAAACGGACGACATCCGCTGCCGCGGCCGCTCATGCTGGTCTGACCCAAGCGTCGACGGCACGTAGCTCTGGACGTCAATGCGGGTGGTCTGTGGTTTGAGCAATCGAGTGAGCTCAATCCTCGATTATTGTGCCGCTGCCCTCTTGCTTCATACGGGCGAGACTGTCCCTCATCTCTTGAAGTCGCTCAGGGGAATGGCCTATCCAATCTTTGACTTCGCCGGTGATCCGTAGTGGATCGATCGAGCGGTAGGACGCCGTCATATTGCCAGGAAATTTCTTATCAGTGAGATTCGGGTCATCCTCGATCCGACCGGTCGGCTCCACAATGAAGATGCGGCCCCGGCCTTCACCCTTAGCGAGTTCCGCGCCCCAAGTCGCCGCCTCAAGCTTTGCTGAAAAATAGACGTGTTTCAGCCCGCGTTCGACGAAGTTGCTTTTGAAACCCGGCGCGATCAGGTCGCCGATATCGAGGTCGGCCTTGGTGCCGTGATAGAAGATCGTCCCGGGTGGAATGTCCTTGGCGTACATAGCGCGTCCTCAGGCTGCGTCAGCCGCAGCGAAGTGGTCCATTTGGTCGTCATGTGCTTTCGCGAACAGTGCGCGGTGGCGCGCGCGACCAACGCAC
>JAQGJY010000465.1 GCA_028290325.1 Tardiphaga sp. | reverse complement strand
TCGCAATGACGGCGTCGTAATCTCAAACCGCGCGTTTGAGCGCGTCGGCGAGGTCGGTTTTCTCCCACGAGAAGCCGCCATCGGCGTCCGGCGTGCGGCCGAAATGGCCATAAGCCGCCGTGCGCGCGTAGATCGGCTTGTTGAGGTCGAGATGCTTGCGAATGCCGCGCGGGGTCAGGTCCATCGCCTGCGCGACAGCCTTTTCCAGCTGCTCTTCCGACACCTTGCCGGTGCCGTGGGTGTCGACATAGATCGACAGCGGGCGCGCAACGCCGATGGCGTAAGCCAACTGCAAGGTGCAGCGATCGGCCAATCCGGCCGCAACGATGTTCTTGGCCACATAGCGCGCGGCATAAGCGGCGGAGCGATCCACCTTTGTGGAGTCCTTGCCGGAGAACGCGCCGCCGCCGTGCGGCGCCGCGCCGCCATAGGTATCGACGATGATCTTGCGGCCGGTGAGGCCGGCGTCGCCGTCCGGACCGCCGATGAAGAACTTGCCGGTCGGGTTGATGTGCCAAATGGTCTTGTCGGTGATCCAGCCATCCGGCAGCGCCTTGCGGACGTAGGGCTCGACGTAATCGCGGACCTGCTTCGACGACATGTCCTCGATCAGATGCTGGTGCGAAACGACGATCTCGCGGACGCCGACCGGCTTGCCGTTTTCGTATTGCACCGTAACCTGGCTCTTGGAGTCGGGGCCGAGCACCTTTTCGGTACCGGCATGGCGCGCTTCCGAGATCAGGCGCAGAATCTTGTGGGCGTAGTGGATCGGCGCCGGCATCAGTTCCGGCGTCTCGTTGGTGGCATAACCGAACATGATGCCCTGATCGCCGGCGCCCTCTTCCGCATTGGTCGGCTGCTTCGCATCGACGCCTTGCGCGATATCGGCGGATTGCGGATGCAGCAGGATCTCAACGTCGGCGGTCTTCCAATGGAAGCCGTCCTGCTCGTAGCCGATGTCCTTGATGGCTTCGCGGACGACGTGCTCGATGTGCTCGTTGGTGACGGTGGACGGCCCGCGGGTCTCGCCGGCGATGACGACCTTGTTGGTGGTCGCCAGCGTTTCGCAGGCCGCGCGAATGTCCCAGGGATCGATGCCGGCTTTCGGCCCTTCGCGGAAAAACAGATCGACGATCTCGTCGGAGATGCGATCGCAGACCTTGTCGGGGTGACCTTCAGAAACCGATTCACTCGTAAACAGATAGGACGCGCGCATCAATCAACCCTTTCCGCCGATTTGGCGGCCCTTCATGTGTCTATCGCGGTAATGAATTCTGAAACTTCTGCGCCGTCAGTCGCGGCGGCGCGAGATGATGTAGGATTCATCGTTAAACCAAAGTCCGTTGTGCCGACGCAGCACCTCACGCGTGGCATCGAGGTAGCCGCCGCTCTGCGTCATCTCCGTGAGTCGTTCGTCCTCGATCTGAGCCACATAGACCGCCGCGTTCCAGGCCGCGAAAGCCGTCGACGTCCCAATCGAGCCGCTGACTTCGTTCGGCAAAGCCTCCATCTTGTAGCGAAAGATCGACCGCTGATCGGCGTAGGCGTTGAAATTCAGATCGCGCGCGGCCGACCCAAGTTCGTATTTCACCGCGCGCAATACATCATGTCGGCCCACTGCGAAAGGGGTTTCTCCGGGCCATGCCGCCTGAATGATTTCCATGCCGGGATCGTGGCCATGGGAATGGATGCCGATCAGCCGTCCGCCGGCACGCAAGGCACGTGCGAGCGGTGCGATGATCCGCTTGGCCCGGAAGGTGACGGACGACTTCGCCCGATAGGGCTGCGAGGCGATGATCAGGTCGAAATTGGCCTCGGTGCGGCCGGCGCGCGGGATCACGGAGTCGAGCAGAAATCGCTGATCCTCGCGATAAAGCACCAGCGCCACCGGTCGCTCATAGACCGGCATGCCGGAGCGCGGGCTGACGCTGGCGCGCCAGTTATCCTCAAGAAACGGTCCAAGTTCGCCGATCTGCGCTTCAAATTCGCCGGACGAGGCCCCGCGTAACGGCACGTCCTTCCAGATCATGCCGGCCGCCGCCGCCGGCGACGCGGGCGTCAGCCACGGCGCTTCGGCGTAGTACATGTTGGTCAGCACGAACACCGTGGCGGGATGCTCGAACAACCGGTCCGCGACCTTGTCCAGGGTCAGGCGAACGTCTTCGAGGCTGAGTTCCTTGCCAGCGATATAAAACGGCATGTGCGGATAGCGCACGTGCATCGAGCGCATCACCCGCGCCAGCACCGACCCGTCGCCGCAGCCGGCATCGAACACCCGCAACGCCGGCGGGCGCGGCGAAATCGAACCGAGCTCCAGCGCCACGCGCTCGGCGATGATGCGCTTTTCGCTGCACGTATGGACGAACAGCAGATATTTCTGACGGTTTTCGAAGAAGCGAAAGTTGCCGCGTGGGTCACGCCGCTCGATCGGCGCTTCGATCCGGATCGGCGCCGCCCCGCCCGGCAGCGTCGCCTCCATGAACGCCTGAATCCGCTCCAGCGTATCGATCGTGATGCGCTTGCCCTCGCGCAGCCGGTGCACCAGTTTTCCGTCATTCACCGCGCGACGGCCGAAGGTCGATTCCGCCATACCGGCGGTCCGGCAGAACTCGGAAATCATGCTGAGAAGCTGGTCGTTTTTCATGGTGACGTTCTCGCGGCGGGCTCGCGGCATCCTGTGGCAGCCAACGGCGCGCGTGGGCAGAGCTCGCGTTAGCCAACTCGGTAGCAGGTTCTGCCCACGAATGCACGCGGCTCTCGACCGGATGTCCCATCTCGTCACCGGGGATACGGTCTGGTAACACCCGCACGCTCGCTTCCGTCTCTCAGCAACAGGCTCGTCAATGCGCATCGCCATGATCGGCACCGGCTATGTCGGGCTCGTCTCCGGGGCCTGTTTCGCCGATTTCGGCCACCGCGTGACCTGCGTCGATACCGATGCCGGCAAGATCGCCGCCTTGAAGCGCGGCGAGATGCCGATCTTCGAGCCCGGTCTCGATGCGTTGGTCGCCGCCAACGTCGCGGCCGGTCGGCTCGACTTCGTCACCGACATCGGACCGGCGGTCGGGAAAGCCGATGCCGTCTTCATCGCGGTCGGTACCCCGTCACGGCGTGGCGACGGCCATGCCGACCTCAGTTATGTCCACGCCGCGGCGCGCGACATCGCGGCGGCGCTCAACGGTTTCACGGTGGTCGTCACCAAATCGACCGTTCCGGTCGGCACCGGCGACGAGGTCGAGCGCATCATCCGCGAGACCAATCCCGCCGCCGACGTCGCGGTCGCGTCCAATCCGGAGTTCCTGCGCGAGGGCGCAGCGATTCGCGACTTCAAGTTCCCGGACCGGATCGTCGTTGGCACCGACGACGAGCGCGCCCGCAAACTGATCGGCGATATCTACCGCCCGTTGTCGCTGAATCAGGCCCCGCTGATGTTCACCGCGCGCCGCGCTGCCGAACTCGTCAAATATGCCGCCAATGCTTTTCTCGCCACCAAGATCACGTTCATTAACGAGATCGCGGACCTCGCGGAGAAAGTCGGCGTCGACGTGCAGGAGGTCGCGCGCGGCATCGGCATGGACAACCGCATCGGCGCGAAATTCCTCCATGCCGGCCCCGGCTTCGGTGGGTCGTGCTTTCCGAAAGATACCCGCGCGCTGCTCAAGACCGCGCTCGATCACGACGTAACGTTGCGGATCGTCGAGTCCGTGCTGGCGGTGAACGACAACCGCAAGCGCGCCATGGCGCGCAAGGTCGCGGCGGCACTGGGCGGTCATGTCCGCGGCAAAACCATCGCGGTGCTCGGCCTGACCTTCAAGCCGGATACCGACGACATGCGCGAGGCGCCGTCGATCCCGCTGATCACCGGCTTGCTCGATGGCGGTGCGAAGGTGCGCGCCTTCGATCCCGTCGGCATGCAGCAGGCGAAAAAAGAACTGCCCGACATCTCCTATTGCGAGGACGCCTATTCCTGCGTCCAAGGCGCGGACGCTTTGGTGCTCTGCACCGAGTGGGTCCAATTTCGCGCGCTCAATTGGTCGAGGATCAAATCCGCGATGGCGCAGCCGGTGGTGATCGACCTGCGCAACATCTATCGCCCCGAGGACATGGCGGCCGCGGGGTTCGTGTATGAAAGTGTCGGGCGGGGGAGGCTTTAGTCAAACTCATGACGACGCGACCGCCTGGTGAATCACGGCCGAAGGCTGATCCGTCAGCCGAAAGCTAGACACGAATACGGTCGCCTTGACCGCTTCCAGTCACGGTTTTCAATAACAGCACGAGATCACCAAAAAAGTTTTGCTCGGCGACATACTCTGCGTCCACGCAAGCGAGTTTTTCCGGATCAGACATATCGATCCCTAGGATCTGCGCTTTACCTGTGATGCCGGGCCGCGCTTCGAACACGCCGCGCGCCCGACGCTGACGAATCAATTCCTCCTGGACCGGAAGGCACGGTCGCGGACCAACCAGACTCATATCGCCTTTCAGCACGTTCCAAAGCTGGGG
>JAQGJY010000462.1 GCA_028290325.1 Tardiphaga sp. | reverse complement strand
AGATTCCAGATCTCGATGAAGCGGTCGCCGTCCTCATCGGGCGAGCCGGGCGGGCCGCCGGGAATCTTGTCGCCGTGATCGAAGAAGATTTCCGAGCACGGACCGCACGGGCCGGTGTCGCCCATTTGCCAGAAATTATCCGATGTCGGAATCCGGATGATCCTGGACTCCGGCAGGCCGATCTTTTTCCACAGCGCGTGCGCCTCGTCGTCCTCGGAATAGACCGTCACCAGCAGGCGGTCCTTCGCCAGGCCGTATTCCTGGGTGATCAGTTTCCACGCCAATTCGATCGCGCGCTCTTTGAAATAGTCGCCGAACGAGAAATTGCCGAGCATCTCGAAGAAGGTATGATGCCGCGCGGTATAACCGACATTGTCGAGGTCGTTATGCTTGCCGCCGGCGCGGACGCATTTCTGCGAGGTGGTGGCGCGCTGATAGGGGCGCTTCTCGATGCCGGTGAAGACGTTCTTGAACTGCACCATGCCGGCATTGGTGAACATCAGCGTCGGATCGTTGCGCGGCACCAGCGGCGACGACGCCACGATCTCGTGGCCGTTGGCCGCGAAATAGTTCAGAAACGCCGACCTGATTTCGTTAACGCCGCTCATGTTGGTCCCATCGCATCACGCCGCCCGCGCGGCGGAAATTTCCAGCGCCTGCTTTTAGACGGGGGTTGTCGCGCTGTCCAGAAAGTGTGCCAATAATCAGGGGGTTGCGGGCCTATGGCGAGTTGCGTGTTGATTAAGCACCGACCGCGTTGACAGGCCCGCATCGGGCATGGTTTCGTCCGCGTCATCGATCACGTCGGGAGAGATCGGCCGCAAGGCCGGCGCCGAAGGAGCAACCGCCCCGGAAACTCTCAGGCAAACGGACCGTCGTGATTTCTGACATCTGGAAAGAGCCGCGCCCCTCATCGGATGCGGCCGCCGACGGGATAATACTCTCAGGCACAGCGACAGATGGGGCTTCGATTGATTTTGCGGGACGATCTGCCGCGACTCATGGGGCCCGTAATGGTTGTTTTCGACGATTCGACCGCGCTGAAGATGACACCGTTGCATGGGCTCAATCTTGCGCGTGGCGGCAAGATGGTGCCGTTCGCCGGCTATGAGATGGCCGTGCAATTCGCACCCGGCGTGCTCAAGGAACATCTCCATACCCGCAGCAAAGCCGGCCTGTTCGATGTGTCGCATATGGGCCAGATCACGCTGACGCCGAAATCCGGCCGCGTCGAGGATGCCGCGCGCGCGCTGGAACGGCTGGTGCCGCAGGACATCGTGGCGCTGGCGCCCGGTCGTCAACGCTACGCGCAATTCACCAACGACAGCGGCGGCATTCGCGACGATCTGATGATTTCGAATCTCGGCGATCACCTGTTTCTGGTGGTCAACGCCGCCTGCAAGACCGAGGATGAGGCGCATCTGCGCGCGCACCTGTCGGAGGTATGCGAGATCGCGGTACTGGATCGCGCCCTGATCGCGTTGCAAGGGCCTGCCGCCGCCGATGCGCTGTCCAGCTTCTGTCAATCAGCCGGCGAGATGATCTTCATGGAGGCCGGGCCGCGCGACGTCATGGGCATTCCCTGTTTGGTGTCGCGCTCCGGCTATACCGGCGAGGACGGTTACGAGATATCCGTGCCGGCCGATCGCGCCGAAGCGCTGGCGACCGCGCTGCTCGATCATCCCGAGGTGATGCCGATCGGTCTTGGCGCGCGCGACAGCCTGCGTCTCGAGGCCGGGCTTTGTCTTTATGGCCACGACATCGACATGACGACGTCGCCGGTCGAAGCCGGGCTGACGTGGTCGATTCAGAAAAGCCGCCGCAACGGCGGCGCGCGCGCCGGCGGCTTTCCCGGCGCGGCTACCATCCTGGCGCAGATCGATGGCGCGCCATTGCGCCGCCGCGTCGGCCTGCAACCCGAAGGCCGCGCGCCGGTCCGTGAAGGCGCGCGATTGTTCGCGACCGCCGATGCCGCCGCGCCGATCGGCGCGGTGACCTCCGGCGGCTTCGGGCCGAGCGCGGAAGCGCCCGTCGCGATGGGCTATGTGCCGAGCGAATTCGCGGCGGGCGCCACCATCTTCGCCGAACTGCGCGGCCAGCGCCTGCCGATGCGCGTCACTGCGCTGCCTTTCATTCCCCACTCCTACAAGCGTTGAGGACTGTCGATGACCACTCTTTACACGACCGATCATGAATGGCTGCGGATCGACGGCGATGTCGCCACCATCGGCGTCACGGACTACGCGCAGTCGCAACTCGGCGACGTGGTGTTCGTCGAATTGCCCAAGGTCGGCCGCGCGTTCAAAAAAGCCGACGCCGCCGCCGTGGTCGAATCCGTCAAGGCCGCGTCCGACGTCTATGCGCCGATCTCGGGCGAGGTGCTGGAAGTCAACGCGGCGCTGGCGGCCGATCCGGCGCGCGTCAATTCCGACGCGGCCGATGGCGCATGGTTCTTCAAGATGAAAATCGCGGACAAGAGCGAACTCGACGGCCTGATGGACGAGGCCGCCTACAAGGCACACACGGCGTAACCCGTTGCAGCGGTCGTCATGGCGAGGAGCGGTGCTCCTCGGCTCGAGGACCGGCGTTGCTCGGCTCGGGGAACGGCGTTGCTCGGCTCGAGGAACGGCATTGCTCGCAATGACGAACTTTAGCGTTTGAAGGATCGACCATGACCAAGCCATCCGAACCCGCCACCGATTTCGTCCGCCGTCATGTCGGCCCTTCACGCCGCGACATCGAGGCGATGCTCGACGTGGTCGGCGCGGGAAGCCTCGCCGCGCTGATGGACGAGACGCTGCCGGCCGCGATCCGCCAGCAGACGCCGCTGCAGCTGAGCACATCCGATCTCAAATTGCCGCTCAGCGAAACCGAAGCCTTGGCGCACATGGCCGGACTGGCGGCGCGCAACAAGGTGTTCACCTCGCTGATCGGACAAGGCTATTCCGGCACGATCCTGCCGACCGTGATCCAGCGCAACATCCTCGAGAATCCGGCGTGGTATACGGCCTACACGCCGTATCAGCCGGAGATCAGTCAGGGCCGGCTGGAGGCGTTGTTCAATTTCCAGACCATGATCTGCGATCTGACCGGCCTCGATGTCGCCAATGCATCCTTGCTCGACGAGGCGACCGCCGCCGCCGAGGCGATGGCGCTGGCGGAGCGCTCGTCCGCGACCAACACCAAAGCGTTCTTCGTCGATCACGAGGTGCATCCGCAGACCCTCGCGGTGTTGCGCACCCGCGCCGAACCGCTCGGCTGGACCCTGATCGTCGGCGATCCGATCGCCGACCTCGACGCGGCGCAAGTGTTCGGCGGGCTGCTGCAATATCCCGGCACATCCGGCGCGGTGCGCGATCTGCGCCCGGCGATCGCGGCGTTGAAGGACAAGGGCGCGCTGGCGATCGTTGCGGCCGATCCGCTGGCGCTGACGCTGCTGGCCTCGCCGGGCGATCTCGGCGCCGATGTGGCGATCGGCTCGGCGCAACGTTTCGGCGTGCCGATGGGCTATGGCGGTCCGCACGCCGCTTACATGTCGGTGCGCGATGCCCTGAAGCGTTCGTTGCCCGGCCGATTGGTCGGGCTCTCGATCGATTCACGTGGCGCGCCGGCCTACCGGCTGGCGTTGCAGACGCGCGAGCAACACATTCGTCGCGAAAAAGCGACGTCGAATATCTGCACGGCGCAGGTGCTGCTCGCCGTGATCGCATCGATGTACGCCGTCTATCACGGCCCGGAGGGCCTGACCCAGATCGCGCGCGGCATCCATCGTCGCGCATCGGTGCTCGCCGCCGGTCTGCGCAAGCTCGGCTTTCAATTGTCGTGCGATTGGTTTTTCGACACGCTGACGGTCGAGGTCGGCGCGGCGCAACAGGAGATCGTCGCCCGCGCGCTCGAGGCGCGGGTCAATCTGCGGATCGGCGACGGCCGATTGGGCATCGCGCTCGATGAAACCACGACGGACGCCACCGTCGAGGCGGTGTGGCGGATCTTCGGCGGCGCGTTGTCCTACGCGGAGATCGCCGGCGACGTCGGCGATGCCCTGCCCGCCGCGCTGGCGCGCGGCAGCGCGTTCCTGACCCATCCGGTGTTTCACGCGCATCGCTCCGAGACCGAATTGCTGCGCTATATGCGCAAGCTGTCGGACCGCGATCTGGCGCTCGACCGCGCCATGATCCCGCTCGGCTCCTGCACCATGAAGCTGAACGCCACCACCGAAATGATGCCGCTGACATGGCCGGGATTCGGCGGCCTGCATCCGTTCGCGCCGCGCGATCAGGCCGACGGTTATCACGCCCTGTTCGCGACGCTGGAGCATTGGCTCTGCGTCATCACCGGCTATGACGCGGTGTCGCTGCAGCCGAATTCCGGCGCGCAGGGTGAATATGCCGGCTTGCTCGCGATCCGCGGCTATCACGCGTCGCGGGGCGAACCGCACCGAACCGTCTGCCTGATTCCATCGTCCGCGCACGGCACCAACCCGGCATCGGCGCAGATGGTCGGAATGGATGTCGTGGTCGTGACATGCGACGCGCGCGGCGACGTCGATGTCGACGATCTTCGCGCCAAGGCGGCGCGGCACAAGGAGAAGCTGGCGGCGATCATGATCACCTATCCCTCGACGCACGGCGTGTTCGAGGAGCATATCCGGGAAATCTGCGAGATCGTTCACGCCGCTGGCGGACAGGTCTATCTCGACGGCGCCAACATGAACGCGCAGGTCGGGCTGTCGCGGCCCGGCGATTACGGCGCCGATGTCAGCCATCTCAACCTGCACAAGACATTCTGCATTCCGCATGGCGGCGGCGGTCCCGGGATGGGGCCGATCGGCGTGCGCGCGCATCTCGCGCCGTTTCTGCCCGGCCATCCGGCGGACGGCGTTGCCGCTGTCGGGCCGGTGTCGGCCGCGCCGTACGGATCGGCATCGATCCTGACGATTTCCTACATTTACATCCTGATGATGGGCGGCGCCGGGCTGACGACCGCGACCGAGGTCGCGATCCTCAACGCCAATTACATCGCCAGCCGTCTCGATCCGCATTTCCCGGTTCTGTATCGCAATGCGCGCGGCCGCGTCGCCCATGAATGCATCATCGATCCGCGCGCCCTCAAGGCGTCGAGCGGCGTCACCGTCGACGACATCGCCAAGCGCCTCATCGACTATGGCTTCCATGCGCCGACCATGAGCTTCCCTGTCGTCGGCACCTTGATGATCGAGCCGACCGAGTCGGAATCGAAGGCCGAGCTGGATCGCTTTTGCGACGCGATGATCGCGATCCGGCACGAGATCGCCGAGGTCGAAAGCGGCCGCTGGCCGATCGACCGATCGCCGCTGCGGCACGCGCCGCATACCGTGCATGACATCGCCGACGACGACTGGCAGCGCGCTTACCCGCGCGCGGACGGCTGCTTTCCGGCCGGGACGTCGCGCACCGATAAATATTGGTGCCCGGTCGGTCGCGTCGATAACGTCTATGGCGACCGCAATCTGGTGTGCTCGTGTCCGCCGATGCAGGACTACGCGGAGGCGGCGGAATGACCCGGCGCGGCCGTCGCGGCCACGTCTGCATGGCCGGAGCCGAGCCACTGTGACGTGGGCTGGTGGCTTTAAAAGACCAGCCGTTTTCAAACGCAAGCTGACTCAGACGAAGCCGCTTTGAAGCGAAAGCAGCCTTCACGCGAAAGCGCTTTCGAACGCAAGCCGCCGTCACGCAAAGCCGGCTTCAAACGCAAACTGCTTTCGAACGCAAGCCGCCTTCAAATGAAAACCGCCTTCAAACGAAAGGCGCCCTCAAATTCAAGCTGCTTCACGCGAAAGCCGCCCAAGCGAGCCGCTTCAAGCGCAAACTGCTTTCGAACGCAAGTCGCCTTCAAGCGCAAGCCGCTTCACGCGCAAGCCGCTTCAAACGCAAGCGGCTTTCAAACGAAGGCCCCCTCAAACGCAAGCCGCCTTCACGCGCGAGCAGCTTACGAACGCAAGCCGCTACAAACCCAAGCCGGCTTCAAACGCAAGCAGCTTTCGAACGCAAGCCGCTTCACGCGC
>JAQGJY010000460.1 GCA_028290325.1 Tardiphaga sp. | reverse complement strand
TTCAGGCCTGCAACACCTTCGCGAGCGACCGGGTGTGAGTTGGACCGTGTTGCGCTGACGCGCGGCCCATCCCGCTCATCTATTGCATCCGCCACGGCGAGACCGCGTGGAATGCCACCGGCCGCTTTCAGGGCTCGCAAGACATCCCGCTGAACGATCTCGGTCGCGTGCAGGCCGCGCAGGCCGGCGGGATTCTGCGCGATCTGATCGCGCGTGATGGACGCACGGCATCGTTGCTGCATTACGTGTCGAGTCCGCTCGGCCGCGCCCGCAGCACGATGGAGGCGGTGCGCTTGCAGCTTGGGTTGTCGCCGGGCGATTACGCGCTCGACGATCGTCTGCGCGAAATCGGCTACGGCCAGTGGGAAGGCATGACGGTGGCGGAGCAGGAGACGGCGCATCCGAGCCTGTTCGCACGTCGCCAGCTCGACAAATGGAATGTGTCGCCGCCGGGTGGTGAAAGCTACGCCGCGATCACGTTGCGCGTCCGCGCGTGGGTCGCGGGACTGACCGGCGACACCGTGGCGGTCGCGCATGGTGGCACCGCGCGGGCGTTGATGGTGACGCTCGGCGTGCAGACGCCCGCGCAGGCGGCGGACCGGCCGATCGCGCAGGGCGCCGTCTATGTATTCGGGCCGAACGGGATGGCGATGTATGGGTGAGCGGTGCCACCGAGCAGCGGTCATGGCCGGGTCTTCGGGTGAAGCCCGGACGACAACGTCGTTGCCCGATGCGCTCGCCCGGCCATAACAAACGACGTTACGCAGCAGGCCCGAAATACGCGCAGCTTTCGTTGCAGCTGTCGCGATGGACGCTGACCTTGGTGACCTGACCCGCGTTTTGCACGCGGTCCCAGATGAAGCGCGTCAGATTTTCCAGCGTCGGCGCGCCCAGTTCAGCGACGTTGTTCAAAAGCTTGTGGTCGAGCAGTTTGCGGACCTCCGCCATGCGGGCATCGAGCAGGCCGAGATCGACGACCATGCCGGTGGCGGCGTCCGGGGTGCCGCGCACGCTGATCTCGGCGCGAAACGAATGGCCGTGAATCTCTTCGCTGCCGGCGCCGAGCGTCGTGCCCGCCAGATGATGCGCGGCTTCGAAGCGAAACGATTTCGTCAATTCCCACATCAATCTCGGTCCAGTTGCGTTGATCTGCTTCCGCTCATGCCCGCGCAAGCGGGGATGAGCGCGATGGTGTCTGTTGTGCTGGATCCCCGCATTCGCGGCGATGGCTCGGGATCCGAGGCAATTCAAGTCCACGGCGCCCGACCCTAGCGTATTCCCAACGTCTTATGCGTCTGAAGGCTGAGCCGCCATTGCGGATGGGTCAGACAATACGCGATCGCGCGTTCGGTATTGGCCGCAGCGTCGGGCCCGTCCATCGGTTGCAGCGAGAACCGCTCGAAGGCCAGCGCCTCGAAACGCTCGGGCATCGCGTCGGGCTGCGGATAGACCAGTTTCAACTCGTGGCCGGCGCGCAGCTTCAATTCCGCGTTGGCCTTGGGGCTGACGCAGACCCAGTCCATCGCCGCCGGCGGCTCCAGTGTGCCGTTGGTCTCGATGCCGATTGCGAAGCCGCGCGCATGCAGCGCCGCGACGAAGGCCGCGTCGACCTGCAACAGAGGCTCACCGCCGGTCAGCACGACGTAGCGATTGCCGGCGTCACCGGCCCATTGCCCGGCGATGGTGTCGGCGAGATCGTCGGCGCTGGCGTAGCGGCCGCCCAACGTGCCGTCCATGCCGACGAAATCGGTGTCGCAGAACGTGCAGACGGCGTCGGCGCGGTCCTGCTCGCGGCCGGTCCACAGGTTGCAGCCCGTGAAACGGCAGAACACGGCGGCGCGCCCGGCATGCGCGCCCTCGCCCTGCAACGTCAGGAAGATTTCCTTGACCGCGTAGCTCAAAGCCTTGTCCTCGTCTGCCGCAACGCCTCGCCGACCGCCATCGCCGCCGCCATCGCGACGTTGAGCGAACGCAGCCCCGGCGCGATCGGGATCAGCAGCCGCGCATCGGCCGCCTGCGCCACATCGTCCGGCACGCCGGCGGATTCGCGGCCGAATAGCAGGATATCGTCGGTCGCGAACGCAAAATCCAGGTAGGGCACAGCCGCCTTGGTGGTAAATAGCACCAGCCGCCCCGATTGCGTCGTCCGCCACGCCAAGAACGCCGCCCAGGAGGCATGGCGCAGGATTTCGACCTGATCCAGATAATCCATCCCGGAGCGGCGGAAATGCCGGTCCGACACCGGAAACCCGGCCGGTTCGATGATGTCGCCGGCAACGCCGAGGCAGGCGCAGAGCCGCAGGATGGTGCCGGTATTCTGCGGAATATCCGGCTGGTAGAGCGCAATCCGCATCTCGGTCGCTCCCCGCCTGCGTCATGACAAGGCGCAGCGGATAGCGCCGTTGCGGTCGCATCGCAAGCCTTGAAGAGGCGCATCGCCCCAGCCCGCGTGTCGATTCGATCAGCGCCGGAGGGGCGCGCCGCGTTCGGTCGGGCGCCGTGATATCGCAGCGTTATTCCGATCCGCTCCGGAATGCGTGCATTGCACGCGCGGAGGCCGCGAACGGACTTGCGCTGGTTCGGCAAGGGTGCCAATAGAACGATTCTGGACTGCTTGTTGCCTTGGCTAAACCGGTGTTTGGCCGCGATAAGTGGTCGCTCTGCCACCGCCGGTCCGTCCTGGATTGCGCGGATGCGGGCAGCCCTTCCAGATCGGTGGCCTCGCGCCCCATCGGGATGGTCTGCCGGTCGCAGATCAGAGCAGATTGGGAAAGGGTTGGGATCGTGACGACGACGTCTTCGGCGGAACCGACACGCCGTGATTTTCTATACGTTGCAACCGGCGCCATGGCCGCCGTCGGCGCCGCCGCCGCGGTCGTGCCTCTGGTCGCCCAGATGAATCCGGATGCTTCGACGATCGCCGCGGGCGCGCCGATCGAGGTCGATCTGACGCCGGTGGCGGAAGGTCAGGACATCAAGGTGTTTTGGCGCGGCAAGCCGATCTACATCAGCCATCGCACCAAGAAGCAGATCGAAGACGCGCAGAGCGTCAACGTTTCCAGCCTTCCCGACCCGCAGCCCGATTCGGCGCGCGTCAAGGAAGGCAAGGATCAGTGGCTGGTCGTGATCGGCATCTGCACCCATCTCGGCTGCATCCCGATCGCCCACGAAGGCGCCTATAACGGCTTCTTCTGCCCGTGCCACGGTTCGGTGTACGACACCTCGGGACGCATCCGCAGCGGCCCGGCGCCGCTCAATCTGGCGGTGCCGCCTTACAGCTTCGTCTCCGACACCAAAATCAAAATCGGCTGAGACTCGGACGTCACGTCCGATCCTCGCCGTCTTTGTCTCGTCCCTTATAGTTCCAGGATCGCACCATGAGCGGACCATCCACGTTCCAGCCGACCAACCCCGCGATCAAGTGGATCGAGAGGCGTCTGCCGATTTTTGGCCTCGTCCACGCGTCGTTCGTGGCCTATCCGACGCCGCGCAATCTGAACTATTTTTGGACCTTCGGCGGCATCCTGTCGATGATGCTCGGCGTCCAGATCGTCACCGGCGTCATCCTGGCGATGCATTACACGCCGCATGTCGATATGGCGTTCAACTCGGTTGAAAGCATCGTGCGCGACGTGAACTATGGCTGGCTGCTGCGCTACCTGCATTCGAATGGCGCGTCGATGTTCTTCATCGCCGTGTACATCCACATGTTTCGCGGCCTGTATTACGGGTCGTACAAGGAGCCGCGCGAGGTGCTCTGGATCCTCGGCGTCATCATCTATTTGCTGATGATGGCGACGGGCTTCATGGGCTACGTGCTGCCGTGGGGCCAGATGAGCTTCTGGGGCGCCACGGTCATCACCAACCTGTTCTCGGCCATTCCCTATGTCGGCGACAGCATCGTGACCCTGCTGTGGGGCGGCTATTCGGTCGGCAACCCGACGCTGAACCGCTTCTTTTCGCTGCACTACCTGCTGCCGTTCGTGATCGCCGGCGTCGTCGTGCTGCACGTCTGGGCGCTGCACGTCGCCGGCCAGAACAATCCGGCCGGCGTCGAACCGAAGACCGACAAGGACACCGTTCCTTTCACGCCCTACGCGACTATCAAGGATAGCTTCGCGATGGTGTGCTTCATGATCTTCTTCGCCTGGTTCGTGTTCTACGTGCCGAATTATCTCGGCGACCCGGACAACTACATCCAGGCCAATCCCGGCGTGACGCCCGCGCACATCGTGCCGGAATGGT
This sequence comes from Tardiphaga sp., assembly GCA_028290325.1. Lineage (GTDB taxonomy): Bacteria > Pseudomonadota > Alphaproteobacteria > Rhizobiales > Xanthobacteraceae > Tardiphaga. The sequence continues at coordinate 1,621 of JAQGJY010000460.1, read as the reverse complement.
ACTACCTGCCGTTCTACGCGATCCTGCGCTCGATCCCCTCGAAGCTCGGCGGCGTCATCGCGATGTTCGGCGCCATCGTGGTGCTGGCCTTTCTGCCCTGGCTCGACTCGGCGCGCACCCGCTCGTCACGTTATCGTCCGCTCGCCAAGCAGTTCTTCTGGATCTTCGTCGCGGTCTGCATCGTGCTCGGCTGGCTCGGCGGCAAGCCCGCCGAAGGCATCTACGTGATCGCCGGCCGCGTGCTGACCGCCTGCTACTTCGCCTACTTCCTGATCGTGCTGCCGCTCCTGTCACGGATCGAACGGCCGAAGGCGCTGCCGAACTCGATCGCCGACGACGTGCTCGGCAAGGGCGGCACCTCGCGGGCGATGGCATCGAGCCTGCTCGCTCTGGTGCTGGCCGGTGGGCTTATCGTCGCCGGCGGCGTGCACAGCGCCCGCGCCGCCGACGAGCATGGCGGGGCGACGCCGCCGTCGCTGAAGTGGAGCTTCGCCGGCCCGTTCGGCAAGTTCGACCGCGCCCAGTTGCAGCGCGGCTACAAGGTCTACAAGGAAGTCTGCTCGACCTGCCATTCGATGAATCTGCTGCACTACCGCAACCTCGCCGATGCCGGCGGCCCGGGCTTCACCCCGGCGCAGGCTTTGGCGGTGGCATCCGATACGACGGTGAAGGATGGCCCGAACGACGCGGGCGAGATGTTCGATCGTCCCGGTCGTCTGGCCGATCCGTTCCCGAAGCCCTTCCCCAACGAGAATGCCGGCCGCGCCGCCAATGGCGGCGCTTACCCGCCCGATTTGTCGTTGATGGCGAAGGCGCGCAACTACGACCGCGGCTTCCCGCAGTTCATCTTCGACTTCTTCACCCAATTCCAGGAGAAGGGCCCGAACTACATCGACGCATTGTTGCAGGGCTATGTCGATCCGCCGCCGGCCGACTTCAAGCTGCCGGAAGGCGCTTACTACAACAAGTACTATCCCGACCACGCGATCAAGATGCCGAAACCGATCTCGGACGATCAGGTCGCCTATGACGACGGCACGCCGACCAAGGTCGAGAATTACGCCAAGGACGTCGCGACCTTCCTGATGTGGACCGCCGAGCCGCATCTCGAAGCCCGCAAGCGGATGGGCTTGCAGGTCATGATCTTTCTCGTGATCCTGGCGTCGCTGCTGTATTTCACCAAGAAGCGGGTCTGGTCCGCGGTGCACTGAGCCGCGCCGGGATTTGAGATTATGAAAAAGCCCCCGGAGACGGGGGCTTTTTGTTAGGCGGCGTTATCCTCAAAGTGTCATGGCGAGCGCGCTGTTGGCGCGCTGACCCGGCCATCCGTCGGCTGATGTCACGAAATGATGGATTGCCGGGTCTGGCGGCCGCAAACGCGCCCTGGCCCGGCGCTGACAGCGGTGCGGGTGACGAGGTGCACCAAACCCGCCACGCGCCTCAATATCCCAGCGCGCAGCCATCCTTGCGCGGCTCGGAGCCGCCTGACAGCGTGCCTTTTTGCCAGTCGATCCAGATCGCCTGGCCGCCGCCCCACGGCGCCACCGTCGTCCCGATCGTATGGCCGATCTTGCGTAGGCCGTCGGCGATCTCCGCCGGCACGCTGTCTTCGAGCTGATAG
>JAQGJY010000377.1 GCA_028290325.1 Tardiphaga sp. | reverse complement strand
GCGCGCGACGCGCGATCGAGCTCCAGCCGGACAGACATCCGCGCCAACGTCCGCGTGGGCGGCGGTGATAGAGAGATCGCGCGCTCGGGTTACGGCGAGCGCCGCACAACCATCCGTTCCCGCCGAGGCTACGACGGCGACGTAGTTGTCCGACGCCGAAGCGCTGGACGCTACGTGTCTTCTGAACCGTCCGGCTACGTCCGTGGTACCAAGATTCGACGCCATGCTAGGAGCCATCCCTCCAGCTACGTCGTCCGTCAGAAGAGACTGCACCGTTACGTCGCAGATGAACCGACCACTGTCGTTCGTCGCCGTCGTGGCGGCGTAGCCGTCGGTGTCGGCATCTCAAGCCGAACCTCAATTCGCGAACGTGGCGGCGCAAGCGTCAATGTTCGGGATAGCTCATCGCGCTCCTCCACGACAACCCGCGAACGCGGCGTTTCAGCCACAGAGACCCGCTCGCGCGACACTGGCGGAACACAGACAAACTCGGCTGGATCTGGAGCAAATACAGGGTCTGGCAGCCAGAATGCCGGAACATCAGGTTCGACAGGTGCGCGCTCAGGCGGCTCGACCACCGGCGCATCCGGCTCGGCTGGCGGCGCATCCGGCTCGGCCGGCGGCGCATCCGGCTCGGCCGGCGGCGCATCCCGCTAACGGCTTCGAGGAGCACGACGACATGAGGGGCGCTAAGGCGCCCCTCAACGTTTGTCGGCCATCCCATACATTTCGAGACCGCGACTCAAGCGATCAAGCAGCCCGCACTTCGCGTAAAAACGTCTCGACCTGCGCGCGAAGCTCGGCCCCATTGTTCGACAGATCACTCGCCGCCTCGACCACACGGCCCGCGACGATCCCGGTTTGCCGCGCCGTATCGTTGACGCCCGCGATGTGATGCGAAACCTCGCTGCTCCCGCGCGCCGACGCTGTAACGTTCTGCGCAATTTCACGCGTCGCAGCGCCTTGCTCCTCGACTGAGGCCGCGATCATGCTCGCGATGTCGTTTACCCTGTTGATTGTTCGCGTGATGCCTTCAATAGCGTCGGCAGACGAACGGGTTGCGGCCTGAATGGCATCGACCTGCGCGGCGATATCGCTGGTGGCTTTCGACGTCTGGCTCGCCAACGCCTTGACCTCAGACGCGACAACGGCGAATCCCCGACCGGCGTCGCCCGCGCGGGCGGCTTCAATGGTGGCGTTTAACGCCAGCAGATTGGTCTGCTCCGCGATTTCGCTGATGAGCTTGACGACGTCACCGATCTTCTGGGCAGCAATGGCAAGGCCTTGAATTTCTCCATTGGTCTCGTTCGCCTGCGTCACGGCCGCGCCGGTGATGTTCGCGGAATCATTGACCTGCTGGGCGATCGCGTGGATCGAGGCATTCAGTTCCTCGACGGCCGCGGCGACGGCCTCCGCGTTTTGCGAGGCATTGTCGGATGCGGCGGCCACGCTGGTGGTTTGTCTGACCGCTTGCTCAGCACTCACGGCCATCGTTTCCGCCGTCGTGCGCAAGTCTGTCGCCGCGCTACCTACTGCATTCACGATGTTACCTACGCCGCTTTCGAACTTCGCCGCCAACGCGTGCAGCGTTGCGCGGCGGTCTTCATCAGTGGCGATGCGCTGGTGTTCGTGCGCGGCGCGTAGCTGGTTGGCCTCAAGAAGGCTGTTTCTGAAAACATCGACAGCGCGTGCCATTGATCCGATTTCGTCGCTGCGGGCGGCACCGGACACCCGTATCTCGTGGTTGCCGGCAATCATCTGTCGCATCGCGTCTTCAAGTGCGAGGATCGGCTTAGCCATGCCGCGTCCCAGCCAAGCCGCTATCAGGGCTGCGATCAGAACCGCCGCGAGCGCGCCACTTGCAAGCCAGATGAGGGAATTGCGCTCGAGCGCCCGATAGGCGCTGACGTCGCGGACGATCTCGAATACGGCGACCGGCTGTCCCGAGAAGTTCGAGATCGAGCCGTAGGCGGTTGCGGTTGGTCTGCCATTCTGCTCGCCGGTCACGATGACCTTCTCACCGTTCAAAGCTCGCTGGATGGCGTCTTTCGACTTGGTTGCGCCACTAAATGTCGAGGCGAGCGTCCTGACCGCATCGCCTTCAATTTGATGGATTGCGATATCGACTGCGAAACGCTTTTTCATCGCGTTGACGAAGGTGGTGCCGAATGGCGCCCCCATATCGATGGTGCCGAGTAACGTATTGCCATCAAATACCGGCGCAAGACCAAAAATGTTAAGTGCTTCGCGGCCCGCCTCGATGCCGCTCACAGGCTTTTGCGTCGCGAACATCTCGACCACCATCTTACGCCGCGCGGTGACGTCGTCGCCAAACTTATCCGGTGCATGAACGCGGGCAAAAGCGGTTCCGGGCGGAGTATGAATCGAGAGTAGCTCGATCCCCAGCGGCGCGATGTCCTTCAGCGGGTCCTTGAACATCGCGATAATGCCGGAGCGGTCGCTCTGGCGCATCAGCGTTTTCAGCTGAGGTAGTGCCGCTAGCGCGTTGCCGACCGCCTGTAGACTTCGCATTTCCGATTCGAGCGCGCCGACGATGTTGACATAGTCGGATCGCAATTCGCGGTCGAGTGCGACTTCGATAGTCACATGCTGTCGCCAGAGTCCGAAGATGGCAAGCGCCGCGCACGATGCGGCGGCAACCAACGAGATCGCAACCATAATGCGAATGGAAATCGATTTGAACTTGGGCATCTGCACCGCGGTGTTGACGAATGTCGGATGCCATTGACCATGGACAGATAGAGTCAATGGACCATTAATCGACTGTTACGTTTAGGCCGGGCCCCGTTTGACCGCCGGCTTCTCACGCCACCCACAGATGGCCCACCCATAATGACTTGATGAAGTTGCCCGTCGAGCGTTCAGCTCTGCCGCAAGCCTCATAATGGACGACGGCGCTCGGTAAATAACGGGGGCTTTAACAGCCCTTGCAGATTGATTTTACCTTCGCATTCAGCTTTCGATTTTCGCTTTCAATCAGGTCGTCTGGGGCTGCCGCTCCAGGGCCTGTGGAGGACGATCCCGCTGCGGAGGGGCTACCGCCAGGAGCGGTCGGCGATCCGCCTTTTGAATTGGAATTTGCAGTACCACCCGAACTCGACGTATTCGCCGTACCAAGTGCGTTGGTGCCTGGGGTGGTGGGATTGCCGCCCCGGGACGCATTCGCGGGATCCTGATTCAGGCCGCCTGCGGGATTACTGTCTCGGCCAGAGTTGTTCGGCCCAAGCGGGCTGGCGATACCGGAATTTCCGCCCGTGCCCGCGCCAGGGCTGCCAGGTGCCCCGGCATTACCGGCACCTCCGGCTCCAGTGCCACCGCTCGATGCGCCACCTGTACCGCCGCCACCCGCCCCGCCTCCGCCGCTACTGCCCCCTCCGCCAGACCCCTGAGAAAAAGCAACAGTGGGACCGGCCAGGATGAGAACGAGTGCGGCGGCGATGAATTGTTTGCGCATGATGGCCTCCATGTTGAAGGCTAAACAGGGGCCGACGCAGACTGTTCCGAAGCCGCGAGCCACAATGAACCGACGCCAACCCATAACGCCCGGCGGCAGTATTCCTCTCTCGTTCCTCGGCGAGACGCCCCGGGAAAGCATCACGGGCATCTGACCACCGAGGGGCACTAAATCCGCGCGGTTGGACGGGATTATGAAAAACTATAGAGCAAACGGTACCGACGCTAAACTTTCTCAGAATGAGATGGCGATACGGGCGATGCGCCAAGCTTGGCCATGCCGGAGGCTTACTTGAATCCGCGTGCCCGCGTTGCCAGCTGACGGAATTGGGTTATCAAATCCGAGCGCAGCGTATAGAAGATCGTCGAGGCCGGATGCTGATGTCAGAAAACGGTCGGGACGTCGTGAAGGCGAAGAAATGAACGAAGGCAAATGGGCTAAAACGGTGAAAAT
>JAQGJY010000366.1 GCA_028290325.1 Tardiphaga sp. | reverse complement strand
CTGTGCGCTTGTCGTCGGGAGCCATGATCTGCATCGAAAACACGATCAAGGTCTGTTTCTTTCGGCGTTGAACGATCAGCGAGATAGCTTCGCCTGTTTCATCGCAAGAAACGCGCCAGCTCGAGATGAGGTCGGCGCCCGCCGATAAACGTCGGAAACACCGGACATATGACGTCAAGCGGCGGGATCGGCAGCGCGATGCATGCCGCATCTTCGGAGAGCAGCTCCGAAATCTCGGAGTATCTCAGGCGACGGCGCAAACGATCGCGCGGCGATTACGATTTGTACGACGCTGATCTACCGAGCATTTCTCCCTGAATGCGCAGCGTGGCTTCGCATGGCCCAATTCTTGCGAAGTCTGCATTTGCCGCACCGTCAATTCATTTAACTTTTTAGAAGAAGGACACATCGATGTTCAAAAAGCTTTTGGCGACAACAGCGCTTGCGCTTCCGCTCATATTCAGCGGCCCGACATTTGCGCAGACCGCGGCCAAAAAACCCAACATCGTTGTCATCATGGCTGATGACGTCGGAATCTGGAATATCAGCGCCTATCATCGCGGCATGATGGGCGGCAGCACACCAAACATCGATCGCATCGCCAAGGAAGGTGCGCTGTTCACGGACTATTACGCCCAGCAGTCCTGCACAGCCGGACGTGCCGCCTTTATTCTCGGGCAGACACCTTTCCGCACCGGCCTGCTGAAAGTTGGCATGCCGGCCGCGAAGCAGGGTCTGCAAGACAAGGATCCGACGATTGCCGAATTGCTCAAGCCCTACGGCTATGCGACCGCGCAGATCGGCAAGAACCATCTCGGCGACCGCAATGAATACCTGCCTACGGTCCACGGCTTCGATGAATTTTATGGAATCCTCTACCACCTCAACGCGATGGAAGAGCCGTACGATCCTCAGTACCCAAAGAGCGCACAATTCCTGGCGAATTTCGGCCCGCGCAACGTCATAGAGACGAAGGCGACGACGGTCGATGACGCCACCACCGACCCGCGCTGGGGCAAGGTCGGCAAGCAGACCATTGTCGATGGTGGCCCACTGCCGCCGCATCCCAATATGGATCCGAAGTCCAAATTCAATATGGAAGATGTCGATGACGAGTTGGTTCGTCGCTCGGTCGATTTCATCGATCGCTCGGTCAAAGCCAATAAGCCATTCTTCTTATGGCACAACACCACCCGCACCCATGTCTGGACCCATCTCGGTCCGAAGTGGAAGGACAAGAGCGGCTACGGCCTCTATGCCGACGCCATCATGGAGTTGGACGCAGCCGTTGGCAGCATCATGAAGAAGCTGGACGACGCCGGCGTTGCGGATAACACCATCGTCGTGTTCACAAGTGATAACGGAGCCGAAACATTCTCGTGGCCGGACGGCGGCAACTCGCCGTTCCGGGGCGAAAAGGGCACGACCTACGAAGGTGGTTTTCGTGTGCCGATGGTCGCGAAATGGCCGGGCACGATCAAGCCAGGCGGGATCGTCAATCAGATCATCGCCGGCGAAGACTTCCTGCCGACCTTGCTGGCCGCTGCCGGCGAACCGGATGTGAAGGGTAAACTTCTGAATGGGATGACGGTTGGCGACAAGACCTTCAAGACCCATCTCGATGGCTACAATTTCATGCCCTTCTTCAAGGGCGAAGTCGCCGACGGACCGCGCAAGGAATTCTTTTACTTCACGGACAATGGCGATCTGACGGCCGTTCGTTACGCGGATTGGAAGATCAGCTTCAAGACCATCAAGGGCAACCTGTTTACCGGCACCGAGGAGTCCACCAACGTCCCGCTGGTGACCAATCTGCGGCAGGATCCGTGGGAACGCTACCAGACCGAAGGCATGCTGTATGGCCGCTGGTGGGGCGAGAAGCTCTGGACGATGGTGCCCGCCGTTACGCTCGTCGGCGGCTTTCTCCAGACGTTCAAAGAGTACCCGCCAAGCCAGGTGGGTGGCTCGCTGAGCATCGAAAAAGCACTTCAGATGGTGGAGCGCGGCGCGAGCGGTGGCGGGAAATAACCCGCGAATCTAATGCACTTCGTGGTGGCCATCCCTTTGGCCACCACTTTCCCGGCACGACACGTTTACTCGGACCACAAGCAGGAATTGCCATGTCGATTTTATTCCGCGGATTGACGCGGACCGCGCTGCTCGCCTGCGCCGTTTTGGGTTTGACGTCCGTTGCCACCAGGACGCAAGCCCAACAGGCGAACTGGACCCAGGTCGGCATGCTCTCGTGCAGACTGAATCCGAGCATCGGCTTCATTGTCTTCGGCCATCAATCGATGGAGTGCCGATTTACCCAGAACGGTCGCTTTCCGACGCAAGTCTATGAAGGCGCGTTGAACACCGTTGGCATCGATATCGGCATCAGCGCCGGGGGCGTCCTCGGTTGGGCGGTCCTTGCACCGACGGCGGGGCCACCGCCGGGAGCACTCGCCGGAGAGTATCTAGGCGCTACCGGCGAGATCGGCCTCGGCCTTGGCGCGGGTGTCAATGTTCTGATCGGCGGCTCCGGGCGCTCGTTCGCACTACAGCCGGTTTCGCTTGAGGGTTCGGTGGCGGTCAACGTCACCCTCGGCCTATCGGGCCTGCAACTGCGTGCGGTTTATTAGCCACCGCACCGTCACGACCCCATTCACGTCAATTTTGTATATTTGCCGACAACGAGGACGATAAAATGATGAATGTCATGCGATTGAAGCAGATGCTGGGGGCGCTCGCCTTGACCACGGCTCTTTGCGCACCGGGAATGGCGCTGGCTCAGGCCCAGCCTGTTGGCGCGGCGATGAAGACCATCGGCAGTCCGGCCGCCGCGGCCAAGCCGGAGATCGTGCCGTCGCTGTTCGTGCTCAATTCACGAGGTGCGACACTGCAAGGCGATACGCTGACGCTGACCGGCGTGATGCCGCATTCAATCATTTTTGCCGATCGTCCGGTCAGGTCCGCTGGTCACCAGCTCACCACGGATATCATCGCGGACTGGGGCGCCGGTGACGATAGTTTCACCAAAAATCCGCCGAACGCGACGATCTCGGTGTTCAGCAAGGACGGCTCCGTCAAAGATGCCGTCGTTGTCCTGAAATCGCCCAAGCTCGATGGCGACAAGCTGACCTTCAACGTGCAGACGCTCGAAGGGGATCTTTCGGGCGGCGACGGTGGAGCGGCATTGTTCATCGACATAATTGGCCGGCCGCTGACGCCGATGTCGTTCGCGGGAGTGGGAAGACGCACAGCATTTCGTGGCGCGATGTATGCCGGCGCGGCCGTTGGCGTGGCCGCGGTCGGAGCGGCTGCCTATGCCGCCCCTTATGCCTATGCCCCCGCGCCCTATCCCTACCCACGACCAGCTTGCGGCTATTACCCCTACCCGCCGTGCTACTGATAGCGACCGCAGCGGCAGCGGCTTGACCAACGCGAACCGACGGACAGGCGCCAGTCGATCCGTCGGTTCTTTCGGTCAGGCCGATGATGCGATTCCTGAAGGAGCGCGACGTGAGTGACCATCAACTCGGCGGCGATTCCGTCAGACTCAAGATCAATGATAATGCCGACCGTCCCGACATGGTCGTGATTCCCGGCGGCACCTTCCGGATGGGATCGGACAAGCATTACCCGGAAGAAGCACCCGCACACCGGGCCACCGTTGACTCGTTTCTTATCGATCGCACGCCGGTCACGAACCGGCAATTCAAGGAGTTTGTGAAGGCGACCGGTCATGTGACTTTCGCGCAGATCGCTCCGGATCCGAAAGACTATCCCGGAGCGCTGCCGCACATGCTCTATGCCGGCTCATTGGTGTTTGTCCCTCCGCCACACCCGGTCGATCTTCGCAATTGGGGAGAATGGTGGACGTTCCTGAAAGGCGCCGACTGGCGTCATCCCTATGGACCGAAGACCAACATCAACAACCTCGACCATCATCCCGTGGTTCACGTCTCGTTTGCGGATGCGCTGGCCTATGCGCAGTGGGCCGGCAAGAGTCTGCCGACCGAGGCCGAATGGGAATTCGCCGCGCGCGGTGGATTAGACAGCGCCGAGTATGCATGGGGTGACGAATTCACGCCTGGCGGCCAACACTTGGCCAATACGTGGCAAGGCGAATTCCCGAGGCAGAATTTGAACCTGGACGGTTTCGAGCGCACCTCGCAGGTCACCGCGTTCGCGGCGAACGGATACGGTGTCCATGACATGATCGGCAATGTCTGGGAATGGACCTCGGACTGGTACACCCGACAGCACGACGCCGACGCGCCCAAGGCCTGCTGCATCCCTGAAAATCCGCGGGGCGGCAACGAGACCGCCAGCTACGATCCCAATCAGCCGAACGTCAAAATCCCTCGCAAGGTCATCAAAGGCGGCTCGCATCTCTGCGCGCCGAATTATTGCCGGCGCTATCGGCCGGCCGCGCGACACGCAGAGGCCATCGATACATCCACGAGCCATGTCGGCTTTCGCTGTGTGGTGCGCATCGGAACGAAAGAATAAACTCATGATCAGATCACGTCATCCGGTCTTCGCATCGCGCCGTCGGGCGATTTTGTCGGCTCTCGCCGCGCTTCCAGTGCTTTTCGCTTTCCCAGCGTTGGCCCAGACCGTGGCAACCGACCCCCTACCATCATGGCGTGACACGGCCAGCAAAAAAGCCATTGTGACATTCGTCGAACGCGTGACGACGCAAGGCTCGCCGGATCTGGTCCCGCAAGCCGAGCGGATCGCGACCTTCGACAATGATGGCACGCTATGGGCCGAGCAGCCGATCTATTTTCAGCTGGCGTTCGCCCTCGATCGGGTGAAGGCGCTTGCGCCGCTGCATCCGGAGTGGAAAGACCAGGAGCCGTTTGCCTCACTTCTCAAAGGTGATCTCAACGGCGCGCTTGCTGGCGGCGAGGCAGCAATCTTCGACATTGTCACCGTCACTCATTCAGGCATGACGACCGACGAATTCGAGACCATCGTCAGCGATTGGATCACGACAGCGAAGCATCCTGTCACCAAGCGGCTCTATTCGGAGATGGTCTACCAGCCGATGCTGGAGGTGCTGGCTTATTTGCGGGCAAATGGCTTCAAGACCTTCATCGTCTCAGGTGGTGGCATCGACTTCATGCGCGTCTTCGCCAATCGCGTTTACGGAATTCCGCCCGAGCAAACCATCGGCAGCAGCGGCAAGCTTGGTTTCGAGCTGCGCGATGACAAGCCGATCCTGATGAAGTTACCCGCGCTCAATTTCAACGACGACACGACTGGCAAACCTGTCAGCATTCAGCTGCATATCGGTCGGCGTCCAATAGCGGCGTTCGGCAACTCGGACGGCGACCTGCAAATGCTCGAATGGGCGAGGGGAGGCGGCGGCGTCCGTTTCGCGCTGCTCGTGCATCACACCGATTCCGAACGGGAGTGGGCTTACGACCGCAGCTCCCATATCGGCCGTCTCGACAAGGCGCTCGACGTTGCGCAAGCGAAGGGCTGGACGGTCGTCGACATGAAAGCCGACTGGAAAACCATATTCCCGTTCGGAAACAAATGATCGCCGCGACGACGCGTCAATCGTGCAGCACAGCTAACCCGAGGCCGGAATTCAAATGATCTCCGAGACCCCATCCGTCAGCCAATTATCGCTGATCATCTCTCAGGCCGCGGCGCCTGCGTTTTTGCTTGGTGCCCTTGCTGCTTTCATCTCGATCTTGATCGCGCGGCTGAACCGAATCTTGGATCGCACCGTGTTCCTGAACGGAATTGCGGAGGCTGATACGGTCCGATCTCGATTGAAAGCCGATTTGCCACGTTTGATGCGACGCGCGGCCATGATGAACCGCGCGATCTGGTGGGCTGTCGCCGCCAGCCTCTCGGTGACGATGCTGGTCATCGTCGCCTTCATCACCGCGTTTTTCGAGATCCCGCATGAGCGCGGTGTCGCCGTCTTCTTCATGATCTCGCTCGGTGCGTTTTCAATCGCGCTGATTGATTTTGCCCGCGAGGTCCGCATCGCGCTCAGTGCGTACGACAACCACGGCTGAATTCGCTGCGGCGCTACTGTCCCATCTGCAGGCAGGTTTGCAGACTGGCGTAACTCGGGGACCCACCCGTGCTTTCCTGCGAGACACAACTGGCCCGGCTCGACGCCGAGAATGTGGTCCATTGTCCGGCGAGTTGCTGCTTCGCTTTCTGCTCGTCAGTCATGCAACTCGACAGCGACTGACGATCGGAAAGCCCGGCGGTCGCGGCAATATCCAGCTTGCAGCTTTGCGTAATATTGAAGTTCGGCACCTTGTCCGCCACTGGCACAATGAGCTGCGAACTCAAAACAATCACCGAAAATGAGAAAGGCATTTGTGGCTCCTCGCCGGGTTTCGGTTGACTGCCGTGGGCAGCGCCCGATCAGTTTCGCGTCTCCAACTTTAGCGACTTCGAATACCGGACGTCCTCTGGTCAGCCCGGTGGACCGATTGTTACCCGGTCATTTCTTTGCCGCGACATCGAACGCGTGACCCAAACGTTCGATCTCCAACGAGAGGCAGAACAGCGCAAATAATGCCGCCGTGAAAACCAAACCTCGCTTGAAGAGGAGAGCAACATCGAGATGACCGCTCATTTCCGGTAGGTGCCGAAAGAAAACAAGCGAGAAGACCGCACTTCCGAAAAGGAAACTCAGGCGTCCGAGAAACAGAAAAACGTGATTGAGAATCTTGCTGCTGCCTACGATCGGAACGATCAAATACTTGATCCGAACCCAATACGCCGTCTGCATTGAAACGACGATCGCGGCGATCAACGCGGTGGCGTAGGATTCACCGGGCAACTGTTCGCCTAACCGTTGCGACAACGCGTTAAACATCGGCAGGCCGTAGACCACGAGCAGGCCCGCGCCTGCGATCTGTACAAAACACAGAAATAGATACAGGGCCGGTTCCGGCCGCCTCGGCGCCCGCGCGATCGTTTCGAGATGTGACATGTAGCAGTCGCCCGCCCGCGTTCATCTGATCGGTGGTGCGTATTGGATGCCGCCGGCACTCCAAAGCTGGTTCAGTCCGCGTGGGATCTTGAGCTTCGATCCAATGCCGACGTTTCGGTCGTAAACCTCGCCGTAATTGCCGACACGACGGATGATCCGGGCCGCCCAGTCCTTGGTCAGACCGAGTTCTTCGCCATAGCGTCCTTCTGTGCCCATCAGACGCATGACGTCAGGCTTCCTGGACGTCAGTGCCTCATCGACGTTCTGCGAGGTTACACCGAGTTCCTCGGCGTTTATCATCGCGTACAGCGTCCACTTCACGATCATCATCCAGTCGTTGTCACGCTGCCGCACGACGGGCGCGAGTGGCTCCTTGGTGATGATATCCGGAAGGATGATGTGATCGTCCGGTTTGCCTAACGTCAGTCGGAGCGCATACAGCTGCGACGCATCCGCAGTGAAGGTGTCGCACTGGCCGGCCTCGTAGGCTTTTGACACCTCGTCCAGATTGGTGAATTTGAGCTCAGTGTATTTCAGATTGTTGAACCGGAAATACTCGGCCAGATTCAAGATCGTCGTCGTTCCGTCCTGGACACAGACCTTGCTGCCGTCGAGATCCAGTGCGCCATCGATATTACGAGCTTTCGGCACCATGAATGCTTGGCCGTCGTAATAGGACACGGCTGGGAAATATAGATCGTACTGCGTCTCGCGCGACATGCTCCATGTCGAGTTGCGACTGAGAATATCCACCTTGCCAGCCTGCAGGTCCTTGAAGCGATCGGCCGCGTTCAGCGGGACGAACATCACCTTCTTTGAATCGTCGAATATCGCGGCCGCGACGGCGCGACAAAAATCGACGTCGAAACCGTTCCAGACACCGTCCGCGGCGGGTGTGGAGAAGCCCGGCAAGCCGGTCCCGACGCCGCACAGCACAGCACCGCGATTGATCGTTTGCTTCAACGTTCCGGTGCCGTTGCGCTCATCGGTGGCGGCCGCGGCCACAATCGTCGTGGCGACAAGAATACCCAACGCAACGCCATTTGCAGTACTGCGAGTCGTCCACATGTCTTTATCCAATGGTCGTAGAGATATGCCGAATGAGTGAGGCGGAGTGCTAGAGCTCAGGCTTCTGGCGAACGATCACCTTGGCGCCGACTGCGACGCGCTCATAAAGATCGCTGACGTCGTCGTTGACCAATCGGAAGCAGCCGGATGATATCGCGGTTCCGATCGTGTCAGGCTGGTTGGTGCCGTGAATGCGATAGACCGTGGCGCCAAGGTAAAGAGCGCGAGCTCCCATCGGATTGCCCGGCCCGCCAGCCATGAACCGTGGCAGATAAGGCTGTCGCGCAATCATTTCCGGCGGTGGTGTCCAATCCGGCCATTCCGCCTTGCGCGAGATCTTCAGCAATCCCTGCCAGGTGAACCCGTCGCGGCCGACACCAATGCCATAGCGCAACGCCCGTCCGTTGCCTTGCACGACGAAAAGATGGCGGTCAGCGGTGACGATAATGACCGTGCCGGGCGCTTCCGTCGTTCGGTAAAGCACCATCTGCTTCTGAAATGCGGGGTCGAGCTGCACGAACTCATCGGCGATAAGTCCCGGCGTATCGCCGCGATCGACCGGAGCCGCGAGCGCATATGAGATCAGAGACACAACGCTTGCCAAGCAGATCGCCAGAGACCGAATGATCATCGCTCATCTTTCATTGCAGCGCTGGATTGAACAGGCACGGAATTTGTCTGAGCAACCGCCAAGCTGTTTTTCTCATACTTTAGATGGTTGCCCATAGCAGCTGTTTGACTCTTCCCGGGTCGCGCTATCGTCGATAGCAACGCCGCCACCAGTTGGTGCTCCAGCATCATCGTTGTCTGACATCACGAAAGCACGTCTTGCTTTCTAGCACACAGCCGCAAGAGTTGTGCCAGGCAATCGCTGCTCAAAGCATCGCGCGCAAACCTAACAGGTGCCGGTTGTCGTTGCTTTCCACCACAGACTGGACACGCGATGTGGGTCGCGGCTTCGGGTCCGAAAATTCGGAGTGACTCCAAAATATCGGAGTAGTCGCGCAAAGGTCACGGACAAAGTGAATTGTTGCGCGCGACTAGAACGCGTCGTGCAGTCATGCGATTGTAGAAGAAGAAGTCTCACGAACTGCTTTTGCAAACGACTCAGTTACGCGTCGCTTGCAGCATTGAGCGGCTTAGCCAGGCATCATCAATGCGACCGTTTCGGAGATTGCGCCATGGCCGGCCCGAAGACATCACTTGACGTGCGCGCCGATCCAACACGCGGCCGGCGTCAGCTTGGCGCTGTCTCCAGCCTCGCTATGCTTGCACTATCCAGCCTTGCACTATCCAGCCTTGCGACATCCGGTGCGCGAGCGGACGAAAGCGCCACGAGTTTCTGGCTTCCGGGCACGTTTGGCAGTTTGGCCGCAGCTCCTGCCCAGCCGGGATTTTCCTTCGCGTCCGTCTATTATCACACCTCGGTATCCGCCGGCGCAGACGTTGTCCGCTCGCGCGAAATCCAGGTTGGACGCCTGAATCCGACAATCAATACCAATCTCAATGCGAGCCTGCAGGCGACGGGCGATGTCGCGCTGCTGATCCCGAGCTATGTATTCGGCACGCCTGTACTTGGCGGCCAATTCGCGGTGCAGGTGGCCGCCATCGTCGGTCGGTCGAGCGCCGCGGCGGCCGGCACGCTTACGGCGGTGGTTCCGCCTTTTAATCTTATTCGATCCATTGACGTGGTGGATTCATCGTCCGGCTTCGGCGATCTGTATCCCCAGGCTTCATTGAAGTGGAATTATGGCACCAGCAATATCATGACCTATGTCAGTGGCGACATACCGGTCGGCAATTACAACGCCGGCAGCATTGCCAATATGGGATTGGGTCATGCGGCAATCGATGGCGGCGGCGGCTACACCTATTTCGACCCAACCAAAGGCCACGAATTTTCCGCGGTTGCCGGCTTCACCTATAACTTCATGAACCAAACGACGAACTATCAAAGCGGCGTCGATTTTCATCTCGACTGGGCCGTCTCGCAATTTCTGTCGAAGCAGTTTTTCCTGGGCGCGGTCGGATATGTGTACAATCAGATCAGTGATGACAGCGGCTCCGGCGCACGTCTCGGTGGCTTTCGATCGCGGGTGTTGGCCGTCGGTCCGCAAGTGGGTTACATTTTTCCGCTAGAGGGTCGTCAGGCCTTTCTGGGCCTCAAAGCCTATTACGAGTTCGACGCGCAGAACCGCCCTCAAGGGTTCAACACCTGGCTGACACTCTCGGTGTCCGATGCCGCCGCAACGGCCCGACCAGCGCCGCTTATTCGAAAATGACGTCAGCAGCCCGCGCATTGAATCGCTTCATGTCGCATGACATCTCTCGCCGGTAATTCAAGTGAAGATCCCGTTGATAGTTTTGAAAGGCCTTGTCCTCAGCGCTGTTGTAGCGTGCGCTTCGTGCGGCGGAAGGCCTTCGCAAGGAGTCTTGATTCCGGTTGCGACGAGCGCCGAGGGCGCGGTACGCGTTCCGATCCTGGTCGCCACCACACGTCAAAGGTCCACAAGCGACCCCGGTGAGATGTTCAATGGCGAACGAGCGGTGGCGACGTCTTTCGCCGCCGTGACCGTATCCATTCCGCCCGATGCGGCCCGAAAGGTCGGCGACGTGCAATGGCCGGCGACACCTCCGGGCGATCCGCGAACCGATTTCGTGACCGTCTCCGCCGACTTTATAGAGAAGGATGCGTTCGCGGCGTCCATCGCGGCGCTTGCGAAGACGACCGGACGAACGAAGGTTCTGGTGTTCATTCACGGGTTCAACAACAGATTTGATGACGCGGTCTATCGGTTCGCCCAGATCGTCCATGACTCGAAAGTGCCGGTCATTCCGGTGCTGTTCACATGGCCGTCGCGTGGCGAGATCCGATTGCGGACCTATAATTACGACCGGGAAAGCGCGAATTATTCGCGTGATGCGCTGGAGGCACTTCTCGCGACGCTATCGAGCTACTCGGAAATCACGGAAGTGAACGTGCTTGCGCATTCAATGGGAAATTGGGTCGCTCTCGAGGCTCTGCGCGGGCGATACATGCGGAGTGCGCAAACGCCGGCGGCCCGGAGGGCCGACAAAATCAAGAACGTCCTTCTGGTAGCCCCCGATGTCGATGTCGACGTGTTTCGCACTCAGATCGAGCGGATGGGCCCGGCACGGCCGCGTATCGGCTTGATCGTTTCGCAAGACGACCGGGCTCTCGGCTTGTCGAGCCTGATATCGGACGGAGTACCTCGGCTAGGCGAGATAAATCCCAACCTTGAACCCTACCGCAGCGAACTCGAACGACAGCGGATCCTTGTCTTCGATCTCACCTCAATGGCGAAGAGCGGCGACGACGCGCATGACCGCGCATTTACCGATGTGACATCGGTCATGGGCATGATCACCCAGCGTCTCAGCGCAGGACAGACGCTCGGTGACAGGCAGGCCGCCCATCCCTTGGACGTCGCGAATACGTTATTGAAATAGTCTGGGCGGATCGCGGCCGCTGCGCGGTGCGGAGCAAATACTGAGGGCTACTGCCGCGATGGGGCTACGCATGCCTCTATCGCATGCGACGCGTTCGGGAAGTCTTTCACGCCGCAAGGCGACAGCAGCGAGCCAAAACTGCGTTATCGCTGCGCCACAAGCCCGAGTTTTTTG
>JAQGJY010000351.1 GCA_028290325.1 Tardiphaga sp. | reverse complement strand
AGGCCACTGTCGAAACGCGCTGAACCATGACGCCCCCTGACCGCATCACGCTAATCTAAGGTTGCATCGTTGGCAAGAACGTTAGAGGAACAAAAGATCGAGCATCAGTCCTGCGTTTGCTCCTGTCCGCGAGCAAAATATCTGCTCCTGATCCGGTCTTAATCCGATAGTGCGGCGGTGGTCTTGATGAACACACCCCATCCGCGCGCACTTCAAGTGTGCAGCCAAAAAACCAAGCCGCGCCTGGTTTTGGCCCCTCGGCTACGCCGCGCTGTTCTCAAATCACAACGTCATCTGCATCGGCTCGGGAAGATAGCGGAAGCCGTCGCCGGCCTTCACGACATGGCCGTAGCCGGGCCACGGGAAATGATAGGACATCACCGCGACCTTGTTGGCGGCGAGCATGTCGAGCATTCTCACACGGGTCTTGGCCGCCATCTTCGGATCGGTATCGTAAGAGAATTCCATCAGCGGTCGCTCCAGCAGCAACACCTGATGGTGGGTCAGATCGCCGAGGAAAGCGAAGGATTTGCCGGCCGACGTCACCATGAACATGTGATGTCCCATCGTGTGGCCCGGCGCGGCGATCGCCTGAATGCCCGGCAGGAATTCCTGCCCGTCCTTGAAGAACACCAGGCGATCGCGGACCGGCATCAGGTTCTTGCGCGCGTGGACGATGAAATCCTTCAGCGGTCCGTCGAGATTTTTTTCATCGGTCCAGAAATCGAAATCGGTCTGGCTGATATAGATTTGTGCGTTCGGAAACAGCAGCTTGCCGTCGGCATCGACGATGCCGCCGATATGGTCGATGTGGGCGTGCGAGCAGACCACGGCGTCGATGTCGGCGGGCTTGATGCCGGCTTCCATCATGCTCTTCTGCTGCCGGCCGGTGGTGCCGCCGAACAGTTTCGACGAGCCCATGCCGGTATCGAACAGCACAAGCCTGTCGCCCATATTCACGATCGGCGAATTCTGTTCGAGCACGACATTGTCGGGCGCGAGAAAATTGTCGGTCAGCATTTTCTTCACCTCGTCCTTCGGCACGCCGACGAAGGTGCCGGATGGATCGCCGAGCGGCAGCGGACCATCGGAGACGACGGTGACTTCGGCATCGCCGAGCTTGAAGCGGTGGAAATAGGGTGACTGCGTGCCGAGCTTTGGTGCTTTCGCCAGGACGCCGTGACTTGCGAGACTTGCACCCAGGCCCGCACCGAGCGCGAGCAGCGATCGTCGTGAAACATCGAGCGTCATGGGTCTCTCCCTCAGAATTGTTTTCCAAGCTGCGGCGCATCGAGGCGCCACGCCATGCTGCGCCCGCGCGCGATCCGCCGCAAGCGGTCCGATTCAGAGGGCATCAGGATTCGATATTGCAGATGCGTTGTCGATTAGGCGCGCTTTTTCGCGATCGCGTCCCACACCATCGCGGCGACATCGGGCCCGCCGAGCCGGGCGATGGCGCGGATGCCGGTCGGCGACGTGACGTTGATCTCGGTGAGATGGCCGTCGATGACATCGATGCCGACGAGCAGCAAACCGCGTTCACGCAGATGCGGGCCGAGCCGGGCGCAGATCTCGCGCTCGCGATCCGACAATTCGGTGGCGTTGGCGGCGCCGCCGCGCACCATGTTGGACCGCAGATCGTTTGCCGCCGGCACGCGATTGACCGCGCCGGCGAATTCCCCATCGACCAAGATGATGCGCTTATCGCCCTGCCTCACTCCGGGAAGGAAGCGCTGGATCACCCACGGCTCCTTGAAGGTCACGGCGAACATGTCGTAGAGCGAGCCGAAATTCATGTCCTCTTCGAGCACGCGAAATACCGCCGCGCCACCATGGCCATGCAGCGGCTTCATCACCACCGCGCCGTGCTCCTTGCGAAACGAATTGATCTCGGTGAGATCGCGCGAGATCAAGGTTGGCGGCATCAGATCGGAAAAGCCCATCACGAACAGCTTTTCCGGCGCGTTGCGGACGCTGGACGGATCGTTCACGACCAGCGTGCGCGGATGGATGCGTTCGAGAAAATGCGTCGAGGTGATGTAAGCGAGATCGAACGGCGGGTCTTGCCGCAGCAACACGACATCGAAGGATTTCAAGTGCTCGCGTTGCGTCTCGCCGAGCGTGAAGTGATCGCCCTCGGTGTCGCGCACGCTGAGCCTCTGCATCGGCGCGACGAGGTCCTCGCCGCGCAGCGAGAGCTTGTCCGGCGTGTAGAAAAACAGCGTGTGGCCGCGCCGCTGCGCTTCAAGCATCAGCGCGAAGGTGGAATCACCCTTGATGTTGATGCGGGCGATCGGGTCCATCTGGACGGCGACTTTCAAGGTCATCTTGTTCGATCCACTTTTTGATTTGATAAAACCGCTGCTCAGTGTGATGTGCGCTCCCTCTCCTTGATGGGGAGAGGTGGAGACCGCCCGCGTTGACACTCATATCATCCAAATCATCTCACTCACTGGCGTCGAACGCCGCCATCAGATGGCGCGGCGGACGCTTCGGCGCAATCAGCAACGCGTCGAAGCGCATGTCGAATTCGGCATGCTCGGGATGGTTGGCGAGCCACGCGCTGGCGGCGGCGATGATCCGACGCTGCTGGCGCGGCGTGATGGCGCAGGCGGCGTCGTCAAGGCGGGCGCGGGCCTTGACCTCGACGAAGGCGAGGAGGTTTTGTGATTGAGCCACGAGATCGATCTCGCCATGGGGCGTCTTGAAGCGCGTCGCGAGAATGACATAGCCACGCGCCTTGAGATAATCGGCGGCGGCGGTCTCGGCGCTGACGCCGGCGTTGAAGGCGGCGACGCGCGCCGGCGCGGCCGGCGCTTTAGGCGTCGCTACTTTAGTTTGGGCTGCTTTAGTCGTCGCCATTGTCGGCCTCTCTCGCCAGCTCCAGCGCGCGGGCATAGACCTCGCGGCGTGGGCGGCCGGACAGGTCGACGGCCTGGGCGACGGCATCCTTGACGCTGCTCTCTTTCAGGGCGGCGCGCAGAACGTCGTCGAGATCGGCTGACGCCATCACCTGCGCATCGGCCGGCGGCGGCGCGATCACCACGACGAATTCGCCACGCGTTTCCAGCGCGGCGGCGTCGCGCGCGAGATCGGCGATCCGCCCGCGCGAGATCTCCTCGTGCAACTTGGTCAGTTCGCGGCAGATCGAGGCCTCGCGCGCGCCCATCGCAACAGCGAGATCGCGCAACGTCTCGGCGATGCGATTGCCGCTCTCGAACATCACCAGCGTCGCATCGATCCGCGACAGCTCGGCGAGCCGCGCCCGCCGCGCGCCCTGCTTCGACGGCAAAAATCCCTCGAAGTAAAATCGATCGGTCGGCAAGGCGGCGACCGCCAGAGCCGCCAGCACCGACGACGCGCCGGGCAGCGCGATGACCTGATGCCCGGCGGCGCAGACCTCACGCACCAGCTTGAAGCCGGGATCGGAGATCAACGGCGTGCCGGCATCGGACACCAGGGCGATCGACGCGCCTTCTGCGAGCCGCGCCAGAATTTTCGGCCGCGCCTGTTCGGCGTTGTGCTCGTGATATTGATGCAGTTGCGCGGCGATGCCGTAGCGCTCGGTCAGCCGCCGCGTGATCCGCGTGTCCTCGCAACAGATCGCATCGACGCCGGCCAGCGTCTCCAGCGCGCGCAGCGTGATGTCGCCGAGATTGCCGATCGGCGTCGCGACGAGATACAGCGCCGACGGCGGCTTCGGCGCGGTGACGACATGGCCAGCGATGATGAACGTCCGCCGCGCGCGCGGCGCGGGGTCGTCGGCATCGGCGAGAGGAGCTTCGTCTGCGCGCATGGTATCCATTTAAGGCGAACCGGGCCGCCGCGACAGCGATTTCGACTTTGCGGCAACACTCGGCGCGATTCGGAACAATCGGTTTGTTTCATTTAACTAATCGCCGACATTATGCCTAAATGTTCTCCTCTTGATCGCGGAGAGGTTCGGTCGCGCCTGATGAAGCGGCAATGAGAGTAATGGTATGGCCGGCCCGCACGATTCCAGCAGCAACAACCGGGGCGCAACCCGCCGCACGGTCGCGGGGCTGATCCTCGGCGCGCCGTTGCTGGGGGCGTGCGCCGGGATGTCGTCGCCGTTCTCGTCGGCGACAGCGCCCTCCGGGCCGCCGCAACAGCCGGCCGCCGTGGGCAGCGGGCAGGTCAAGGTCGGGCTGATCTTGCCGCTGTCGGGGTCGGGCAATGCCGCCGTCGCCGCGCAGTCGATGCGCAACGCCGCCGAGATGGCGCTGGCCGAATTCCAGAATCCGAATGTCCAGTTGCTGATCAAGGATGACGCCGGCACGGCGCAGGGCGCGTCAAGCGCCGCGCAGCAGGCACTCGACGAGGGTGTCGAGATCATTCTCGGGCCGTTGTTCGCCACCTCGGTTCCGGCGGTCGCCGCCTTGGCCCGCCCGCGCAACGTCTCGGTGATCGCCTTCTCGACGGATTCCAGCGTCGCGGGGCGCGGCGTCTATCTGCTCAGCTTCCTGCCGGAATCCGACGTCAATCGCATCGTCGATTACGCCGCCGGCACCGGCAAGCGCTCTTATGCGGCGCTGCTGCCGGAAAACGCCTATGGCAACGTCGTCGAGGTCGCCTTCAAGCAGGCGGTCGGGCGCAAGAACGGCCGCGTCGCGGCGTTCGAGAAATATGGCGCCGACCGCGCCGGCTCGGCGCGCAACCTGGCGCAGCAGCTCGGCGGCGCCGATGCGTTGATGCTGGCCGATGACGGAGAGACCGTGGCGGCGATGGCCGACGCGCTGACCGCGGCGGGCGCCAATCTGCGCAACATTCAATTGCTGGGGACGGGTCTGTGGGACAATCCGCGCGTGTTCGGCAGCGCGGCGATGCAAGGCGGGCTGTATGCCGCGCCGGATCCGGCCGGTTTCCGCGCCTTCGCGGGCCGCTACCGGGCGAAATTCGGCGGCGATCCGGTGCGCACCGCGACACTGGCCTATGACGCGGTGGCGCTGGTCGCGGCGTTGGCGCGCACGCAAGGCGGCCAACGATTCGCGCCCGAGGTGTTGACCAATCCGTCGGGCTTCGCCGGGATCGACGGGCTGTTTCGATTCCGGCCCGATGGCAGCAACGAACGCGGCCTCGCGATCATGCGCGTCGGCTCGGGCGGCGGCACGCCGGTGGCGGGATCGCCGAAGAGTTTCGGGGCCTAGGGTTCAACGCCGTCCGCTGAGCGCAAGCGGGTAGACGTTGCGCGGATGAGCGGGGGTCACGCCGCCAGATCGGCGACCACCGCGTCGAGCAGCGGAAATCCGGATTGCGTCACGCGCAGGCGGCCATTGGCCTCGACCACGATGGCGCCTTCATCGCGCAGAATGTCGATGCGATGCGGATCCAGCGCGCGGCCGGACAAGGCCTTGTAGCGGGCCGGGTCGATGCCTTCCGACAGCCGCAGACCCATCAGCAGAAATTCGTCAGCGCGCTCTTCGCTGTTGAGCAGATCGTCGGTGACGATGCCGTGGCCGGTGGCCTCGACGCGCATCAGCCAGGTCTCGGGCCGCTTCTCGGTGGCGATCGCATGGCGCACGCGGGCAATGTCGAGACGGCCGTGCGCGCCGGGCCCGATACCGGCATATTCCTGCCCGCGCCAGTAAACCAGGTTGTGCTTGCACTGCGCGCCGGACCGCGCGTGGTTGGAAATCTCATAGGACGGCAGGCCGTGTCGCGCGCAGACCTCCTGCGTCACGTCATACAACGCGCGCGCGACGGCTTCGTCTGGCGTCTTCAACTTGCCGGCGGCGTGCAAGCCGAAGAACGGCGTGCCTTCCTCGATGGTGAGTTGATAGAGCGACAGATGCTCGGCGGCTTCGGAGATCGCCAGCTTGAGTTCGTCGGTCCACATCGCCGGTGTCTGGTCCGGCCGCGCATAGATCAGATCGAACGAGTAGCGATCGAACACGCGGCGGGCGATGGCGACGGCATCGAGCGCCTCGCGCGCGCTGTGCAGTCGCCCGAGCGATTTCAGCGACGCATCGTCGAGCGCCTGCACGCCAAGCGACACACGGTTGACGCCGGCGGCGCGATAGCCCCGGAACCGCGTCGCCTCGACGCTGGTCGGGTTGGCTTCGAGCGAGATCTCGACGTCGGGCGCGACGCTCCAGTGTTTGCCGATGGCGTCGAGAATCGCGCCGACGGTTGATGGATCCATCAGCGACGGCGTGCCGCCGCCGAGAAAGATCGACGAGACGGTGCGGCCCGGCGTGCGCGCGGCGGTGGTTTCGATCTCGCGCGCGAAGGCGGCCGCGAAGCGCGGCTGATCGATCGGTTGATGGCGGACGTGGCTGTTGAAGTCGCAATAGGGGCACTTCGACAGGCAGAACGGCCAGTGGATGTAGACGCCAAACGTCGTATCGCTCTCAACGCGCATCGAGACACATCTCCGCGAGCAACACGAAGGCCTTGGCGCGATGCGACAGGCCGAGGCCATGCGGCGGCAGGCCGTGTTTTTCCATCGACGTCATTTCGCCGAAGGTCCGGGTATGGCCGTCCGGCAAAAATAACGGGTCGTAGCCGAAGCCGGCGTCGCCACGCGGCGGCCAGACCAGCGTGCCGTCGGCGCGCGCCTCGACCTCTTCGAGATGACCGTCGGGCCAAGCCACGCACAGCGCCGAGACGAAGTGCGCCTTGCGCTGGTCGGGCGTCGTCGCGCCGCGCTCCTGAAGCAGGCGTTCGATGCGCGTCATCGCGGCGGTGAAGTCCTTGCTGTCGCCGGCCCAGCGCGCCGAATAGATGCCGGGCGCGCCGTCGAGCGCATCGACCACAAGTCCGGAATCATCGGCAAAGGCCGGCAGTTGCGACGCCTGCGCGGCGGCGACCGCCTTGATCGCGGCATTGGCCTTGAACGTCGCGCCGGTCTCCTCCGGCTCGCCGAGATTCAACTCACCGGCGGAGACCGCGTCGATGCCGTAAGGCGACAGCAGCTCGCGCATCTCGGCGAGCTTGCCGGGATTGTGGGTCGCGATCACGAGGCGGCCGGTGATTCGTCGGTGGGACTTCATGAATCTTTATACCGTCATTCCGGAACGCAAGCGCATCTTGCGCGAGTCGCCCGGAATCCCATCAGGTTTTTCTTGTCCGGATTCCAGGTTCGCGCGCAGCAAATCGCCGCGCGGGGCCCGGAATAACGCGTGTGAAGCTACGCCACCGCCATCTTTTGCAGATCGACCAGCCGCGCGATGCCCTTTTGCGCCAGCCCCATCAGCTTCAAAAATTCGTCCTGCGAGAACGGCGTCTTCTCGGCGGTGCCCTGCACCTCGATGATGCGGCCGTCGCCGGTCATGACGAAATTGGCGTCGGTATCAGCTTCCGAATCCTCGGCATAATCGAGATCGAGCACCGGCGTGCCGTTGTAGATGCCGCAGGAGATCGCGGCGATGTTGTCGCGCAGCACCGGATTGCTGTGCTTGAACATGTTGCGGCCCTTCATCCAGCCGATGCAATCGGCCAAAGCCACCCACGCGCCGGTGATCGCGGCGGTGCGGGTGCCGCCGTCGGCCTGGATCACGTCGCAATCGATCGTGATTTGGCGCTCGCCGAGCGCCTCGAGATCGACGGCGGCGCGCAGCGAGCGTCCGATCAGGCGCTGGATTTCGACGGTGCGACCGCCTTGCTTGCCGGACGCGGCCTCGCGGCGGGTGCGTTCCAGCGTCGCGCGCGGCAGCATGCCGTATTCGGCCGTGACCCAGCCACGGCCCTGCCCCTTGAGCCACGGCGGCAGGCGTTCCTCCAGCGTGGCGGTGACGAGGACATGGGTATCGCCGAACTTCACCATGCAGGAGCCTTCGGCATATTTGACCACGCCGCGTTCCAGCGACACGGCGCGCAGTTCATCGGGCGCACGACGGCTTGGCCGCATGATCAGTCTCCAGCAAATAAGGGAATTGGCACAACTCGCGGTGCTTTTAGGGGCGGCGACCGCCAGCGGCAACCCCGTTCAACCCTTGCGCCGGCCTTTCGCGCGGATCGTGCTTGTAACTCGCCGGCCGGGACGACAGATTAAGCGGCAGGAGAGCGCGAGGGAAACTCCGATGACCGACACGACCCAAGGTTTCGATCCAGCCAGAGCTCAGGCCGAAGAATGGGCGCACGTCCTGCGTATGCAGGAAGAAACCCGGAAGTTCGTTGCCGAACAGCACAAACTGATTGCTGAAACCAGCAAGTTGGGCGCCGAGGCCGCCAAGCTGGCCGCCGAAGCCGCCAAATTTTCGCGCGACCGCGATCTCGCGCCCTGGCAGATCGCCTTCGGCGGGATGGCCGCCGGCGCGGCGCTGGTCGGCGCGACCGCCGCCTTCATGAAGATATTCGGATAAGATCGGGGCGCTCCGCGCCGCGCTGGCATTCACGCGCCCACAGGACATCAACTTTGGCTCACCACGACCCTATCGGCCTGATCGCCCCACATGCTGGTCTCGCCCAGCTGAACGAGCGCAGCCGCGAGATTTTCCGGCAGATCGTCGAGAGCTATCTGGCCACCGGCGAGCCGGTCGGCTCACGCAACATCTCGCGGCTGATCACCGTGCCGCTGTCGCCGGCCTCGGTCCGCAACGTGATGTCGGACCTCGAACAACTCGGTCTGATCTACGCGCCCCATACCTCCGCCGGGCGGCTGCCGACCGAACTCGGGCTGCGGTTTTTTGTCGATGCGCTGATGCAGGTCGGCGACCTGACCGAGCCGGAACGCCAGTCGATTCAGACGCAATTGTCGTCGGTTGGCCGCGCCCAAACCGTCGAGGCGGCGTTGGGCGAGGCGCTGACGCGGCTGTCCGGCTTGACGCGGGCGGCGGCGGTGGTGCTGACCGCGAAATCCAATTCGCGGCTCAAACACATCGAGTTCGTCCGACTCGAGCCGGAAAAGGCATTGGTCGTGCTGGTGGCCGAGGACGGCCAGGTCGAAAACCGCGTGCTGGTGTTGCCGCCGGGCGTGCCGACCTCGGCTTTGACGGAAGCCTCGAATTTCCTCAATGCGCGGATCAGGGGCCGCACGCTGGCCGAAGCCCGCCACGAGCTGGAGACCGCGCTGACGCAAAATCGCGCCGAACTGGATCAGCTGACGCAGAAGGTGATTTCGGCCGGCATCGCGAGCTGGTCCGGCGGCGCCAATGACGACCGCCAGCTGATCGTGCGCGGACAGGCCAATTTGCTGGACGATCTGCATGCGCTGGACGATCTGGAGCGGGTGCGGCTGCTGTTCGACGAACTCGAGGCCAAGCGCGGCGTGATCGACCTGCTGGGCCGCGCCGAGCGGGCCGAGGGGGTGCGGATTTTCATCGGCTCGGAGAACAAGCTGTTCTCGCTGTCAGGCTCATCGACGATCATCGCGCCCTATAGCGACGGCTCCGGCCAGATCGTCGGCGTGCTCGGCGTGATCGGCCCGACGCGGCTGAA
>JAQGJY010000266.1 GCA_028290325.1 Tardiphaga sp. | reverse complement strand
ATGCCTTGCAGCGATTCCTGCATGATCTCCAGAATATCGGCGGTGCCGGTGAATTGCGTTTTGGCGAGGCCCTTGATGCGTTTCACCAGCTTGCGCAGGATCAACATCGCCGGCGGCGCGACCAGGAAACCGAACAGTGACATGTAAGGATCGGTGGTCACCATCACGACGACCAACGCGATCAGCGTCAACAGATCGCGGCCGACGGCATTGATGAGCAGGCTGAGCACCTGCGTGACGGAGCTCGCGCCCGCGGTCAGACGCGCCAGAAATTCGGACGAGTGTCGCGCCGAAAAGAAACCAACGCTTTCGCTCATCAGTTTGGCGAACAGCCGGCGCTGGTTGTTGGCGAGAATGGCGTTGCTGATCTGCGACAGGATCACGGTATGACCGTAAGTCGCCGCACCTTTCAGCGCGAACATCACGACGGTGACAAGCGACAGAATCGCGATGTCGCGAATATTCTTGTCGACGTAGGCCTTGTTGATCACCTCGCCGAGCAGATAGGCAGAACCGGCGGTCGTGGCGGCTGAAACCGCCATCAGCGTGAACGCCAGCAAATAGCGGCGCCAATAGGTCATGCCCTGTTCGCGCACCAGCCGCTTGATCAGCGCGGCCGCGCCTTGGGGATCGTCGGTGATCTTGCGTGGAGTAACGGCCATCCGCATTCCCATGACGGTGCCGCTGTAAAGGCCCGGCTGCGTCAATGTGAGCTTGAAACGTCCGCCTCATTGCCCGCTATGGGCCGTCAATTCAAGATGTTAGGGTCAAAAACTTGCTTTCGAGGGCCTCAAGCCGAACGGACACCGCGATGGAGCGATTCGCGGTCGTCGAGAAGTTTTTGTTCCCAGGCCAAGGCATGCGTGGCGATTGTGTCGAGATCGTCGTAACGCGGCGTCCAGTCCAAAGTCGCGCGAATCCGCGACGTATCGGCGACCATCGTCATGATATCGCCGGGCCTGCGCTCGGCATGCCTCACGGCGAAATTGCGGCCGGCGATACGGCGGACCGCGGCGATGCTTTCCAGCACCGAATAGCCGCGACCATAGCCGCAGTTCAGCGTCGCGGATGCGCCGCCCGCGCGGAGATAGGAGAGCGCCGCGCGATGCGCGTCGGCGAGGTCGGAGACATGGATGAAATCGCGGATGCAACTGCCGTCCGGCGTCGGATAGTCCGTCCCGAACACGTCGATCTTGGCGCGCTGGCCGGTCGCCGCCTCGACGGCGATCTTGAGCAGATGCGTGGCCCCGGCGGTCGCGAGGCCGATGCGGCCTTTCGGGTCCGCGCCCGCGACGTTGAAGTAACGCAGAGCGACATAGTCGATGCCATGCGCGGCGGCGACGTCATGCAGCATGATTTCGGTCATCAGCTTGGAGAAGCCGTAAGGGGACAGCGGCCGCGTCGGCGCGTCCTCGCGCACCGGCACGTCGTCCGGATTGCCATAGACGGCAGCGGTGGACGAAAAGATGAAGCGTCGAATGCCGCAGGTGACGGCCGTATTGAGCAGGCTGCGCGTCGTCATCGTATTGTTGCGGTAATAGCCAAGCGGATCGCGCATCGACTCCGATACCACCACCGAGCCGGCGAAATGGATGATGCTGTCGACGCGATGCGCCGCGATGACGTTCTCGACCAGGCTCTCATCCGCGGCATCGCCGATGAACAGCGGTACGCCCTCGGGAATGAAGGCCGAGAAGCCGGTCGAGAGGTTGTCGACCACGACGACGCTTTCGCCGGCATCCACCAAAGCGTGGACCGTGTGACTTCCGATATAGCCGGCGCCGCCGGTGACAAGCACGGTCATGACATCATCCGTTGCAGAATACGGCGTAACGCTAGCGGTTTCAGAGTGAAGAGGGGGTTTAGCCCCGCGCCGACTGGTCTCTATGCTTAATGTTGCGTATAGGCATGGCCGCACAGGAGCGTCATTTGCAGACGGATCAAGGGGATACGCAGGTCATCGTCGTCAATCTGCATTGGCGCTATTCCGGCGTGACCGCGACCAATCGCATGGTCACCCCCAGAGTGGCGAAACTGGTGGCGGCGCGCTGGCTGGGAAGCGACGGTCCGGACGGTGTCGCGCGCATGGGCATCGGCGATCTGCTGGCACTGCGGCGACGGCGCGTCCCGCAGGTCTGGCACGCGCGGCGCAACAATGAGATGATCGTCGGCGTCGTGCTGAAGGCGCTCGGTTGGCCGCTGAAGCTGTTGTTCACCTCGGCCGCGCAACGTCACCATAGCTGGATCACGCGCTGGCTGATCCGGCGCATGGATGCGATCATCGCGACCAGCGAGATCTCGGCATCGTTCTTGAAACGCCCTTCAACCGTCATCACGCATGGCGTCGATACCGATCGCTACGCGCCGCCACCGGATCGCCGGGCCGCCTTTGCCGAATCCGGTGTGCCGGGCCGCTACGCGATCGGTTGCTTTGGCCGGGTTCGGGCGCAAAAGGGCACGGACCTTTTTGTTGAGGCGATGTGCGAATTGCTGCCGCGGTTCCCTGATTTCACGGCGGTCATCGTCGGGCAGATCACGCCGGATCAGATGATGTTCGCGACCGCGTTGCGCGCAAAAATCGCGGCGGCTGGTTTGCAGGATCGGATCATCATCACGGGGGAATTGCCGATCGATGAGGTCGTTCGCTGGTACAAAAGGCTGACGATCTATGCATTCACGTCGCGTAACGAAGGTTTCGGACTGACGTTGATCGAGGCCATGGCGTCGGGCGCGGCGCTGGTCGCGACGC
>JAQGJY010000253.1 GCA_028290325.1 Tardiphaga sp. | reverse complement strand
CCGCGGACCGCTTGTACTTCGAGCCGCTGACGGCCGAGGACGTGCTGGAGATCATCGACACCGAGAAGCAGAACGGGACGCTGCACGGCGTCATCGTGCAGTTCGGCGGCCAGACCCCGCTGAAGCTGGCGCATGCGCTGGAAGACGCCGGCGTGCCGATCCTCGGCACCTCGCCCGACGCCATCGACCTCGCCGAAGACCGCGACCGCTTCAAGCGCGTGCTCGACAAACTGAAGCTGAAGCAGCCGAAAAACGGCATCGCCTATTCGGTCGAACAGGCGCGCCTCGTCGCCGCCGACCTCGGCCTGCCGCTGGTCGTACGCCCGTCCTACGTGCTCGGCGGCCGCGCCATGGAGATCATCCATGACGAGGCGATGTTCGACAAATACCTGCTCGGCACCCTGCCCGAGCTGGTGCCCGCCGATGTGAAGGCGCGCTATCCGAACGACAAGACCGGCCAGATCAACACCGTGCTCGGCAAGAACCCGCTGTTGTTCGACCGCTATCTGTCGGACGCGATCGAGGTCGACGTCGATTGCCTGAGCGACGGCAAGGATACGTTCGTCGTCGGCATCATGGAGCATATCGAGGAAGCCGGCATTCATTCGGGCGACTCGGCGTGTTCGCTGCCGCCGCATTCGCTCGACGCGGCGATGATCTCCGAACTCGAACGCCAGACTCGCGACATGGCGCTCGGGCTCGACGTGATCGGCTTGATGAACGTGCAGTTCGCGATCAAGGACGGCGACATCTACGTGCTCGAAGTCAATCCGCGCGCGTCGCGGACGGTGCCGTTCGTCGCCAAGGTGGTCGGCATTCCCGTCGCCAAGATCGCGGCGCGCATCATGGCCGGCGAAAAGCTCGCAAGCTTCGGCCTGACGAAGCGAGAGCTCGGCCATGTCGGCGTCAAGGAGTCGGTGTTCCCGTTCGCGCGCTTCCCCGGCATCGACACGGTGCTCGGCCCGGAGATGAAATCGACCGGCGAGGTGATGGGCATCGATCGGTCGTTCGAGATCGCCTTCGCCAAGAGCCAGCTCGGCGGCGGCACCCGCGTGCCGCGCAAGGGCACGGTTTTCGTGTCGGTCCGCGAATCCGATAAAACCCGCATCCTCGATGCCGTGAAACTGTTGTCCTCGGCCGGTTTCCGCGTGGTCGCGACCGGCGGCACGCAGCGTTACCTGGCCGATAACGGCGTGCCGGCGGAGCGGATCAACAAAGTGCTGGAGGGTCGGCCGCATATCGTGGACGCCATCACCAACGGCGAAATCCAGCTGGTCTTCAACACCACCGAAGGTCCGCAGGCCTTGGCCGACAGCCGATCACTGCGGCGGGCTGCCCTCTTGCATAAGGTGCCGTATTACACCACTCTTTCGGGTGCCGTGGCGGCCGCGCAGGGCATCCGGGCCTATCTTGGCGGAGATCTCGAAGTCCGCACATTGCAGAGCTACTTCCCGAACGCCTGATCAGCCCGCGTCGAAGTTTCAGGGCGTGCTGATCCGGACGCGCCAACGGCGCAATTTCGTGCGATGGTCGGGAACCCGGCCACCGCGCCGGTGTTTTCTACGGCTGTGGCTCCGGTTCCGTATCTCGGACCCCGCCGGACGCCGGTCTATTTCCTAGCAAAATTGTTCGTGCGGGGCGCTCCGGCGTCCCGCCCGACGCAGAAGGACAGATGTCGATGATCGAAAAAGTGCCGATGACGCAGGGTGGCTATAACGCTCTTGAGGTCGAATTGAAGAAGCGTCAGTCGGAAGACCGTCCGCGCATCATCGAGCATATCGCCGAAGCGCGCTCGCATGGTGACCTGTCGGAAAACGCGGAATATTCCGCCGCCAAGGAAGAGCAGTCGCATAACGAAGGGCGCATCGCGGAAATCGAAGACAAGCTGGCGCGCGCCGACATTATCGACATCTCGAAACTGTCCGGCGACACCATCAAGTTCGGCGCCACGGTGACGTTGATCGACGAGGACACCGAGAAGAAGGCGGTCTGGCAGATCGTCGGCGAACCCGAGGCTGACGCCAAGAAGGGGCGCATCTCGATCACCTCGCCATTGGCGCGCGCGCTGATCGGCAAGACCAAGGGCACCTCGGTCGAGGTCATGGCTCCGGGCGGGGCCAAGGCCTACGAGATCACCAAGGTCGAGTGGCGCTGACTTCGCCTGACTGCTGAAAAAGCCGCGCCTCGGACGCGGCTTTTTTGTGTTGACGGTTTTGCGATTTGCCCGCGCCAGGGGAATAATCTACATCGCAACTGGTTTCCTCATTGGTGGAAATCCGTCGGCATCGCGCCGGCCTATCGCTCTGGGGGGCACGACACTATGGACCAAACATTCGCTCGATTTCAGCCGGTTGCGCTGAGCCTGTTTCGCTTCATCACCGGATTGCTGCTGCTGCAATACGGCATCGCCAAGCTGTTCAAATTTCCGGCCGGCACGATGTTCGACAAGGTCGAACTGATGTCACTGTCCGGCGCGGCCGGATCGATCGAGCTGGTGCTCGGGACCTTGTTGCTGCTTGGCCTGTTCACGCGTCCGGTTGCCTTCATCCTGTCAGGCGAAATGGCCTTTGCCTATTTCATCGGCCACGCCTCGAAGAGCTTCTTCCCGCTGTTGAACGGCGGCACGGGCGCGATCCTGTTCTGCTTCGCGTGCCTGTACCTCTCGACCGCCGGCGGCGGCCCGATCAGCCTCGACGCCATGTTGCGCAAGAAGCTGTAACGCCGTAGGGCATGCCGGTTTCGCGCTGGCATGCCCTCATCGCGGGATCGCGGCCAGTGATCCGTGAGTCAGCAAGACGTCGGGAATAGCAGTGACGCGATCGCGAGCGGCGCGCAGGCGATCTTGATCGACCATCGCGAGCGACGGCAGGTCGCCGTCCCGAAAATAACCCAGCGCTCGCAGGGCGAGTCCGGCGTCCTTGTCGTACATCGCCGCGAACGCGCCCAGTGATCGTTCGAGCGAGACACCGGCGGCCAGCATTGCCGAAATGTCCAGATAATCCTTGGCTTCGGCGCGATCCAAAATTGCCTTCAGCTTTGTCGCAAGCAGATCGTGCATTGATGCGACGAGAAGGACTCCATCGGACGTGGAAAGCGGCGGATCGAGACGGCCGATATTCAAACCGCCGAAGAACGAGATCTTGACCGGCCCCGACGCCCTTACCGCGCTAACAACGAGAGTGTTCTCGTCTTCCTGAACGGTTCGTGCGTCACGCATAAACGGGAAGGCGTGAAGCCGCGCCTTGTCGAGCCGCTGCGACCGAAAGAAATCGAAATCGATCGACGCGCGATGACCAAGATAGAGCGCCACCGCGGTTCCGCCGTAGAGCACAAAATCGAGATCCTTCGCTGGTGCCAGATGGCGCCAGATTTCCTGCTGGGCTTGTGGCAGGACGTCGGTCCTCGGATCAAACGAGATCGGCATCGATCGACCTCCGTGGCGCCTCGTTCGGAATAACCTGCCCTGTGGCTCGCATCAGGCGACCGCGCCAGAATTCCCACGAGCGCTCGTCCAGCCAGCCCGGTTCGCTCGACAGCATCACGGCGGCCAGCGCTGCCACGCCGGGTGCGGTTTCGAGCCGTCTGACTTCGGCGAAAGATGCATACCGCATCGCTTGCGCGAGAATCCGCACGTCGGATCGCGGTGCGGTGCCGACTTGCTCCCACCAGAAGAACCGGCGTTCCAAGTCGGCGGCCATCTCGCGCGGCAGGCTGAATGTGGCCGATACAGTCATACCTGATTGTATCACGCCGGGCCCGTCGCAGCCACTTGCAGCGTGTCTATCCGACCTTGCCGTCCATCGGCACGGCGGCTTCGTATTTGGAATTGCGCAGGACCAAAGACGTCCGCACGTTGCGGACATGCGGCGCGGCGGTGAGCCGGCCGACGAATTCCTGAAACGTCGCCATATCGCGCGCGACGCATTTCAGGATGAAATCGATGTCGCCCGACAGCATCCAGCATTCGCGCACGAGCGGCTCCTGACGGACGAAATCCTCAAATGTCTTCAAATCGGCCTCGGCCTGGCTCGACAGGTGCACGGAGGCGAACACCGTCACGTCGAAGCCAAGCATGCGCGGATCGAGCAGCCCGCGATAGCCGGTGATGTAGCCGCTTTCTTCCAGCGTCCGCACCCGCCGCAGACAAGGCGGCGGCGAAATGCCGACCCGCCGCGCCAGTTCCACGTTGGTGATTCGGCCGTCGGCCTGGATTTCGCGCAGAATCTTGTGGTCGATCTCGTCCAGATTCTTCGACACGCGGGCGCCTTCGTCTTCGATCCGTGGCGGCCGACACGGCCGCGTTCGCGGCAACTGTCTTAGCGGCGCCGCCAACCTCGCGCAATTTTATTGCGCGCGAATCGCGCGAGTCGGGATGTGAGTGGTGGAAAATTCGCTGGGACGGATTGCAAATCTTGCATAGCTCGCCAGATATCCTAGACTTGTTTTCGACCGTTTCGACGTTGCCGCGCCCGATTTTGGCGCGATCGGCCGAAATCCCTGTCTTCCCCGTATAGCGAGCTGCCGTCATGGCCACGCAAATTCACGCCCCGACCCGTCACGTCAAACTTGTCATCATCGGATCCGGCCCGGCCGGATACACCGCCGCGATCTACGCTGCCCGCGCGATGCTGGAGCCAGTGTTGATTCAAGGCATCCAGCCCGGCGGACAGCTGACCATCACCACCGATGTCGAGAACTATCCCGGCTTCGCGGATGTCGTTCAGGGTCCGTGGCTGATGGAGCAGATGGAAAAGCAGGCCGCGCATGTCGGCACCCAGATCGTCACCGATATGGTGACGGAGCTCGATCTCAAGCAGCGACCGTTTCGTCTCACCTGCGATTCCGGCGACATCTATCTCGCCGACACCGTGATCCTCGCCACTGGCGCGCAGGCGCGCTGGCTCGGCCTGCCCTCCGAGGAAACCTTCAAGGGCTTCGGCGTCTCGGCTTGTGCCACCTGCGATGGCTTCTTCTATCGCAACAAAGAGGTCGTTGTGGTCGGCGGCGGCAACACCGCCGTCGAAGAGGCGCTGTTTCTGACCAATTTCGCGTCGTCCGTGACGGTCGTGCATCGCCGCGATCATTTCCGCGCCGAGCGCATCTTGCAGGATCGTCTGTTCAACCATCCGAAGATCAAGGTGATCTGGGATTCGGCCGTCGACGAGATTTGCGGCACGCAGAATCCCGGCAAGGTCACGCATGTGCGGTTGAAGAACACCAAGACCGGCGCGCTGAGCGACGTGGC
>JAQGJY010000251.1 GCA_028290325.1 Tardiphaga sp. | reverse complement strand
TCCCGCCTTGGTGCATACTCCCCGCATTCGACACGTCACCTGTCGCCCGCACCAAGACGGGTGCTCGCAAAGCCGGGACGGAGATCGAGACACAGGGAGGAATTCGGATCATGCGAAACTGGACATTCGCGCGCGCGATCGCGCTTGCCGGCGCCGTCGTGGCGCTGTCTGCCACGGCATCGTCGGCGCAAAAGAAATACGACACCGGCGCGACGGATACCGAGATCAAGATCGGCAACATCATGCCGTATAGCGGTCCGGCGTCGAGCTACGCGACGATCGGAAAGACCGAAGCTGCCTACTTCAAGATGATCAACGAGAAGGGCGGCATCAAAGGCCGCAAGATCACGTTCATCAGCTATGATGATGGCTATTCACCGCCCAAGATGGTCGAGCAGGCGCGCAAGTTGGTCGAGAGCGACGAGGTGCTGCTGATCTTCAATCCGCTCGGCACGCCCGGCAATACCGCGATTCAGAAATACATGAATACCAAGAAGGTGCCGCAACTGTTCGTCTCGACGGGTGCCGCCAAGTGGAACGACCCGAAAAACTATCCGTGGACGATGGGCTGGCAGCCGAGCTATCAGGTCGAGGCGCGTATCTATGCCAAATACATCCTGAAAAATCATCCCGGCAAGACAATCGGCGTGCTCTACGCCAACGACGATTTCGGCAAGGATTATCTGATCGGCCTGAAAGACGGCCTCGGCGATCAGGCCGCCAAGCTGCTGGTGATCGAATCCGCTTACGAGACCAGTTCGCCGACGGTCGATTCGCAAATCGTTCAGATCAAGGGCGCCAATCCCGACATCTTCATCAACATCGCGACGCCGAAATTCGCCGCGCAGGCGATCAAGAAGCTTGGCGAAATGAACTGGAAGCCGGTGCACTTCCTGACGAACGTGTCGGCTTCGGTCGGCGCGGTGATGAAACCGGCGGGCTACGACAACTCGCAAGGCGTTCTCAGCGCCGCCTACATGAAAGACCCGAAGGATACCCAGTGGGACAAGGACCCCGGCATGATGGAATGGCGGGCTTTCATGGATAAATATTATCCCGAGGGCGACAAGGAGGACGGCGCGACCGTGTTCGGCTACGGCGTCGCGCAGGGTCTCGTCAAGGTGCTGGAGCAATGCGGTGACAATCTCACGCGCGAGAACGTCATGAAGCAGGCCGCCAGCCTCAACACGCAGATCAACATCTATCTGCCAGGCACCCAGATCAAGACCGGCCCGGACGATTTCGCGCCGCTTGAACAGTTGCAGATGATGCGCTTCAAGGGCGAAAGCTGGGAGCTGTTCGGGCCGATGATATCCGGCGAGAAAAACTCCTAGCGGCGGCCCCCGCGAGGCACGGGCCTCGTCCCGCGCAGCGACTAGATGGCGCATTCCGATTTATCGGGAGGCGCCATCCCAGTTGTCACCTCGAACGTCACCATGATCGCAATCGAGGATCGACGATCAAGGCGGGCGACGGCCGCGAGATCAATTTTCTGTCCTACGACGACGCCTACAGCCCGACAAAGACCGTAAAACAGACGCGCGGCTACCTGCCAGGCACCCGGATCAAGACCAGCCCGACCGATTACAGCCCCATCGAACAACTGCAAATGATGCGATTCAAGGGCGAGCGCTGGAATTGTTCGGCCCGTCTTGAACGGCGACAAGAGCTGAGACCAGCACGTGTCTTGAGTTTAGTCATCGCGAGGACAAGCGTTCCGCCAAGACGAGACCGCTTCCCCTCGCAGCGACGGACGCGAGCGTCTGTCTTATGGTCGCATGCCAGATCAGCTTTGAGAACGACAACGGCTTGCGAAAACCAAGCTACTTGGCTTTGGCCGCCGGCGCATCCTTCGCAACCGGCGCGACATCTTTCGCAACCGGCGCATCCTTCGCCGCTGGAGCAGGCTCCTTCGCTGCCTCAGGCTTCTTCGCGCCCTGCAACTCCGCCACCGTCTTTTGCAGCGCGGTGATCGCGGCCGCCTGCGCCTCGTTCGCCCGGCGCATGGCGTCGAGCTTCTGGTCCTGATCCGATTTCATCTTGTTGATCGTCTTGACCAGAAAATCGACGTTGCTTTGCAAGCAAGAGGTGCGCCGCTCCCAGGTCTTGTCCACCGTGCAAATCTCGATGCCGGGCACATCCTGCGCCCGCGCGGCCAAGCTAAGCGGCAACGCCAGCAGCAATCCCAAACCAACTCGTTTCATCCGACGTCCTTCCCTGATGTCCAGCCAGATGGAGCGGGCCGCGCCCGGCCTGTCAACGTTTCAAAAGCTGCAGGCCGCCTTAACATATGGAAACCGCATTCGCGGTGGGATGATACGTCTGAATTTGGACTGAGATGGGGAGATATGACCGATGGCGACGCGCGAGAGGCGGCTGGCCGAATTCAATGGACAGGGCGATCCGCAGCCGGATCAGGAGGTCGAAGTGTTGTGCGAGGACCACAGCGGCACGTATCAATTGCCGTTCACCTGCCGTTTCGACCACGGACAATGGCTCAACGCCGAATCCGGCAGCATCGTCGAGGCCCGCGTGATCCGCTGGCGTCCTCCGAAATATCCGCGGTAGCGCCCCGACTGTGCCGAAATGCGACAGCGCCGCCCGCGGGCATTCACACGTCGAACGCGACCGGAACGAACCACGCCCGAATCGCTGATCGGCGATTCGTGTGGTGTCTCCGCCACCAGATCTGGGACGCACCGGGCCGCGGCGATACAAGCCTTTAGGCCCTCGCCGGCATTTTTGCCGTTAAAAGTTAACGGCCGGGTGGCGTCAGCCGTACAGATATCCGACCGGCTCGCCTTCGGTTCGCAGCGGGCGGATATCCTTCCGGGTGATGATCTTGTCCGCCAGCCCGTCAATCTCGTCACGTTGCGTTGGCGTCCAGCTGCGCAGCTGCTCCAGACCTTTCAAAAGACCCAGCCGCAGAACTTGCGTGTTTTCGCTGAGCCCGATCAGGCTGAGCGACCGCTTGCCGGCCGTCACCACATCACCGGCGGCCAGCTCGATCGTCTTGCCGGCATTGTCCCTGAATTGCGCCGTGCCGCGAATGACGCGGTACATCACGACCTCGCCTTTCGCCAATGACGCGACGTCGATAGTCGCCGCGCTGCTCTTGGGCAAAAGCGATTGGCCGCGCGGGTCGGTCGCGATGATGTGGCCGGTGACGAGATGACCGCTCGGCACCTCGATCCCGATATCGCGCACGTAAACCGGCGACGCCGATTTGATGGTGTTGTCGGCAAGCGGCTTGAACAGGGCGTCCAGCGCCAGCGGATCCTGCAGCCAGAAGCCGGCCTCATCAGGCCGATCATGCATCCGGTGCGTCCAGGCCACGCGCGGGGTTTCGGCCTCGTTGATCTGGTCGGGGCCGACGATCGTCGGGTTCGGGAAGGTGGTCGGGTCGGTCACGAAGGCCTCGATGAATTTGCCGGAATAGCCCATGGAAAACGCATCAGGCACGACCGTCTGCGGCGTCTTCAGGTTTTCTTCGGTGGCCATACCCGACCAGGTGTAAAACAGCTGGCGATGGACAATCGCGCTTTGCAGCATGACCGCGCCCGGGCCGACATTGTAGAAGCGTCCGTCGTAATCGAAGGTGAACATGCCCGACGTGACCAGCACGAGCTGGAAACCGCCCGGCGGCAAATGAAGATGGAAATCGGTCGGCCCGGTGTCATCGCGATAGATCGGCAGGTTGGTCGCGACCTCATGGAGCAGGAAGGTTTCGTTGTTGGCGTGGAAGCCCTGGTTCGCGCGGCTATAGAGCGCCTGGGGACGGTAGGTCGCCTCGTAGGTGGTGTCTTTGTGGCGATCGATGGCGATGAAGTCCTGATGATTCAACCGAAGAGGATCGCC
>JAQGJY010000250.1 GCA_028290325.1 Tardiphaga sp. | reverse complement strand
GGATTTGTTCTCGCGGTTCGCAGACACACCGACCTTGGTGATCGGCGGCCATTTCAGCGCGGGACATTTGAAGCGCGAAGGCGCTGCGTTTCGGCTCGAGGTGCTGTGAGCAGATGACGCCGTGATCAGGGGCTCGCGCGCGCGAACGCGCGGGAGCCCCGCATGACCTGGCTTTCCAGCCTTACTTCTTGGCGGGAGCCGGTGTGGCGGGCGCGGCGGGGGCCGGCACCGCGGGCGTCGCGGCGGGCGCCGCCGGCTGATCCATCCGCTCGACCTTGGCTTCGGCGCGCAGCTTGGTGACGTAGTCGGCCTGCGCCTTGCGGGTCACATAGGTCTCGATCTGCGGCTTGACCTGCGCGAAATCGGGCGCCTGCCGGCTGCGCTTTTCCTCGACCTTGATGACGTGCCAGCCGAATTGCGACTTCACCGGATCCGACACCTTGCCGGGTTCCATGGCAAAGGCAACGGCCGAGAATTCCGGCACCATCTGGTCCTTGGTGAAGAAACCGAGATCGCCGCCATCGGCCGCGCCCGGGTCCTTCGACTTCTTCTTGGCCAGTTCGGCGAAGTCGACGCCCTTCTTCAGCTCGTCCTCGACCGCCTTGGCATCCGCCTCGGTCTCGACCAGGATGTGACGCGCGCGCACTTCCTGCTCGCCGGTGATCTGCTTGGCGGCGTCCTCATAGACCTTCTTCATGGCCTCGTCGTTGGTCGCGGCCTTGCCCTCGACCGACAGCAGATTGTCCATCAGCAAACGGTTGCGCGCGAAGGCGAGGCGGGCCTTGAAGTCGTCGCGGTCGGCGATCTTCTTGTCCTCGGCGGCCTTGGCGACGATTTTCATGTCGATCAGGAAGGACAGCACATTGTCCTTCTTGGTCGCGGGATCCATCTGCGCGAGGCTCGGAGCCAGTTCTTCCTCGGCAATCGCGACGTCGCTCTGGCGGATTTCGGAACCATTGACCTTGGCCAGCACCGGATTGGCGTCCTGAGCGACGGCCGACGGCCCCGCAAGAGAAAATCCTGCAACAAGAGCAACAGCGACGGCGGCCATCGCGGCATTGAGGCGCAGGCCGGATTTGGTCGCGGGCGACGAAGCGGTCATGTAAAATCCTTGTCTGAAACGGGTAAAGGTTGTCGGGGCAGCGGGACACTCGCCCAATCGATCCGTGATGGCAACGCGAAAACTCTGTCAAAATCATGAATTCCTTGACAGGTTCGGCACGTTGACAACCCACAATGCCAGCCATATCTCTGCAAAATCGTGCTTCTTCGCATATTATTGTCGCGTTCGGCCTGCTTTGACCGCATTGCCGCGCGCGACGACACCGAAACGCCGAACCTTATTGCGATGCGAGCTGTCCTCATCGGCAGCAATCGGGAGTGTCCCGGGCGTCGCGCTGAGGTAATGGCGGGCGGCGCGACGGAGACATGACGATTAAGCGTCGCAGGCTGCAACGCCGAACAGCAATGACAGGACTTTTCGTATGATCGGCGCGCTCGCCCGCAAGTTTTTCGGCTCCCCCAACGACCGTCGGGTCAAGGCCTACGCCACGCGCGTCAACGCCATCAACGCGCTGGAGCCGGAGATCGCCGCGCTCTCCGATGAAGCCCTGAAGGCGCGCACCGACGCGTTTCGCAAGCAGATCGCCGACGGCACGACGCTCGACGACTTGCTGGTGCCCGCTTTCGCCACCGTCCGTGAAGCCGCCAAGCGCACGCTCGGCCAGCGTCATTTCGACGTGCAGTTGATCGGCGGCATGGTGCTGCACGAAGGCGACATCGCCGAAATGAAAACCGGCGAAGGCAAGACGCTGGTGGCGACGCTCGCGGTCTATCTCAACGCCCTCGCCGGCAAGGGCGTCCATGTCGTGACGGTGAACGACTATCTCGCCAAGCGCGACAGCGCCTGGATGGGCGAGATCTACAGCTTCCTCGGCCTGACCACCGGCGTCATCGTCCACGTCCTCGACGACAGTGAACGACAGGCCGCCTATGCCTGCGATATCACCTACGGCACCAACAACGAATACGGCTTCGACTATCTGCGCGACAACATGAAGTACCGGCTCGAGGACATGGTCCAGCGGTCGCATTTCTTCGCCATCGTCGACGAAGTGGACTCGATCCTGATCGACGAGGCCCGCACGCCGCTGATCATTTCCGGCCCGCTCGACGACCGGTCGGAATTCTACAACACGATCGATACCTTCCTGCCGAAGCTGACGAAGCTCGTCGACTTCGAGGTCGATGAGAAGCAGCGCACCGTGACGCTGACCGAAGCCGGCATGGAAAACATCGAAACGCTGCTGCGCGATGCCGGGCAGCTCAAAGGCGATTCGCTCTACGACGTCGAGAACGTCTCCGTCGTGCATCACATCAATCAGGCGCTGCGCGCGCATTCGCTGTTCACGCGCGACAAGGATTACATCGTCCGCGACGACGAGGTCATCATCATCGACGAATTCACCGGCCGCATGATGCAGGGCCGGCGTTATTCGGAAGGCCTGCATCAGGCGCTGGAAGCCAAGGAACACGTCTCGGTCCAGCCGGAAAACCAGACGCTGGCCTCGATCACGTTCCAGAACTATTTCCGCATGTATGACAAGCTCGCGGGCATGACCGGCACGGCGCTCACCGAAGCCGACGAGTTGTTCGACATCTACAAGCTCGAAGTGGTCGAAATTCCGACCAACAAGGGCATCTCGCGGCTCGACGAAGACGACGAGGTCTATCGCACGCAGGACGAAAAGCACGCCGCGATTCTGGCCGAGGTCGAGCGCGCCAACGCCCGGATGCAGCCGGTGCTGGTCGGCACAGCGTCGATCGAGAAGTCGGAGGTGCTCGGCGAGTATCTCGCCAAGAACGGCTACAAGCAGATCGACTTCAGCGATCCGAAGGGCATGCAGAAGCTCTATACCGCCGCGCGCGCCGGCAAGCCGGCGAAATTGTTCGCGGTTTTGAACGCCCGGTTCCACGAGCAGGAAGCCTACATCGTCGCGGAAGCCGGCGTTCCCGGCGCCATCACCATCGCCACCAACATGGCCGGCCGCGGCACCGACATCAAACTTGGCGGTTCGCTGGAGATGCGCGCGGCGTTCGAGACCGCCGACATCACCGACCCGGCCGCGAAGGCCGCCAAGATCGAAGAGATCAAGGCCGATATCGAGCGCTTCCGCGAGGCCGTGCTGAAGGCCGAGGACGTGATCGAGATCGAGCCCGCCAAGGGTGGCAAGCCGGCCAAAACCGTGACCCGGCCGGGCGGCCTCTACATCATCGGTTCGGAACGCCACGAATCCCGCCGCATCGACAACCAGTTGCGCGGCCGTTCGGGTCGTCAGGGCGATCCCGGCCGTTCGAAATTCTTCCTGTCGCTGGAAGACGATCTGATGCGGATCTTCGGCTCGGACCGTCTGGATTCGATGCTGACCCGGCTCGGCCTCAAAGAGGGCGAGGCGATCATCCATCCATGGATCAACAAGGCGCTGGAAAAGGCGCAGCAGAAGGTCGAGGCGCGCAACTTCGACATCCGCAAGAACCTGCTGAAATACGACGACGTGCAGAACGATCAGCGCAAGGTGATCTTCGACCAGCGCGTCGAGCTGATGCAGAACGACAGCGTCGCCGACACCGTCGCGGACATGCGCCATGCCTTCGTCGAGGACCTCGTCACCAAGCATGTTCCGGCCAACGCTTACGCCGAGCAATGGGACACGGCGGGTCTGCGCGAAGAACTCAAGCGCGTGCTCGACATGGATCTGCCGGTTGACGAATGGGCCAAGGAAGAAGGCATCGCCGACGAGGAATTGCTGGCCCGCATCGATCAGCGCATCGACGAGCACATGGCGGCCAAATCGGCGCAATGGGGCCCCGACGTGATGCGCTACGTCGAGAAGACCATTTTGCTGCAAACGCTGGATCATCTGTGGCGCGAGCATCTGGTGATGCTGGATCATCTGCGTCAGGTCATCGGCCTGCGCGGCTATGGCCAGCGCGATCCGCTGCAGGAATACAAATCCGAGGCCTTCAACCTGTTCGAGGCGTTGATCGCGCATCTGCGCGAGGCGGTCACCGCGCAGTTGATGCGGGTCGAGATCGTGCCGCCGGATCAGCAGCCCGAATTGCCGCCGATGGA
Source organism: Tardiphaga sp. (assembly GCA_028290325.1). GTDB lineage: Bacteria > Pseudomonadota > Alphaproteobacteria > Rhizobiales > Xanthobacteraceae > Tardiphaga. Next base: position 22,406 of record JAQGJY010000250.1, on the reverse strand, counting down.
GACCCACAAGATGGATCCCAACACCGGCGAGGACGAAATGAGATACGCCAATGCCGCGCTGGCCCCGATGGGCGAGCCGACGGCGCCGCGCGATCCCGACAAGCCCGAGACGTGGGGCAAGGTCGGCCGCAATGAGGATTGTCCCTGCGGATCCGGCAAGAAGTACAAGCACTGCCACGGACGCTATGCGTAACGGGCCTGAGCGCGAGACCGGTTGCTGGAGCGGCCGCTGCATTTCGAAACGAGGGTGATCATCGCCCCTCTTCCCCGCGCCTGACTCGGGAAGAGGGAAGGCGCTTTCGGTGACGCGACGTCGAGCGCCACTTATCCGGTTGAAATCCTCCCCTCCCTGCTCCATGACAGAGCAAAGCATTGCAACGGGGAGAAACCACCATGAAGCTCGTGAGATATGGCGCACTCGGCCATGAGAAGCCCGGCCTGATCGACGACAACGGCCAATTGCGCGACCTGTCCGGCCAGCTGACGGATTTCGCCGGCGACGCTTTCTCGCCCGCCAATCTCGCTGTCCTCGCCAAGCTTGATACCGCGACGCTGCCGGTCGTGAACGGCCAGCAGCGGTTCGGTTCACCGGTCGGCGGCGCGCCGAAGTTCATCGCCATCGGTCTCAATTACGCCGACCACGCGGCCGAGTCCGGCCTGCCGGTGCCATCCGAGCCGATCGTCTTCATCAAGGCGAACAACAGCCTGTGCGGCCCGAACGACGATGTCGAGAAGCCGCGCGGCTCCACCAAGCTCGACTGGGAGGTCGAACTCGCGATCGTCATCGGCACCCGCGCCAAATACGTCTCCGAGGCCGACGCGCTCAAGCACGTCGCCGGTTACGCGGTGTGTAACGATGTCTCCGAGCGCTTCTTCCAGATCGAGCGCGGCGGCCAGTGGACCAAGGGCAAGTCGCACGACACGTTCGGCCCGCTCGGCCCCTGGATGGTGACGGCGGATGCGGTCGGCGACGTGCACAAGCTCGACATGTGGCTCGACGTCAACGGCAAGCGTTGCCAGACCGGCTCGACCGCGACCATGATCTTCAACGTGCCGAAAATCATATCCTACCTGTCCGAGATCATGACGCTGATGCCCGGCGACATCATCACGACCGGGACACCGCCCGGCGTCGGCATGGGCATGAAGCCGACACCGCAATTCTTGCAGGTCGGCGACGTCATGACCTTGGGCATCGCCGGCCTCGGCGAGCAGAAGCAGACGGTCGTGGCGGCTTAAATTCAACGCGTGACTGTGCCCCGGCACTGCGGGCAATACGCGGATTGCCTCGCAGAGCCGGGCCGTGACGGACATGCCATCATGGCGGTCCCGGCTCCGCGGCGCATCGCAAGATAAACGATGCAGGTGCGCGCCGGCGCCGCGCCGCGTCCGGGACACGCAACCATCTGGGGACTCGCATGAAACTCTCTTATTCGCCCGCCTCGCCGTTCGCGCGCAAGGTGCGCGTCGCCGCCATCGAACTCGGACTGATCGATCAAATCGAGTTCATCTCGGCCAAGGTGACGCCGGGCGAGGCGAACGACGCCTATATGCACGACGTCAATCCGCTGAAGAAGCTGCCGGCGTTGATCCTCGACGACGGCAGCGTCATTCTGGATTCCTACGTCATCGTCGAATATCTCGACGACCTCGCCGGCGGCGGCAAGCTCATTCCGGCGTCCGGCGCAACGCGTTGGCGGGCCAAGAGCGATCATTCGCTGTTGCAGGGCATGCTCGATTCAATGCTGCTGTGTCGCTACGAAAAGATGGTGCGGCCGAAGGAGTTGTTCTGGCAGGCGTGGTCGGACGATCACTGGAACAGGGCGTGGGTCGGCATGGCCAAATTCGACAAGGACGCCGACGTGCTGTCGCGCGGCCTCGACATCGTCCAGATCGGCCTGGTCTGCGTGCTTGGCTATGCGGATTTCCGCTTTGCCGATTGCGGATGGCGTGACGCCTATCCGAACCTCAAGGCGTTCCACGAGCGCATGATGCAGCGCGAGTCGATCCGGATTTCCGCACCGCCGGCAGCCTAGCTAATCAAAAAGCGAGGGCGTGTAATTCACCACCGCGCCCTCGATCTCCAGCAACTTCAACTTGGTCACGACGCCGCCATTGGCCGAGAACCCGCCGGGTCTGTCGCCGGCGGCGAGCACGCGATGGCACGGCACCACGATCGGGCACGGATTGCGCCCCAGCGCCTGCCCGACGTCGCGTGACAATTCCACGCCGCCGAGTGCCTTGGCGATATCGCCGTAGGTCAGCGTGCGGCCCGGCGGAATGGTCCGCGTGATATCATAAACGTTGCGATGGAAGTCCGGCACACCGTCGAGATCCAGCGCGATGTCTGTGAGATCGCGCTTGTCGCCTGTGAGCAATTCGACGATCGCGGCGATGGCGCGGCGCACGGACTCCGGCGGCGGCGTTTCGGCGATCTCGCCGCAACGCTGGATCAGGCGCTTGCGGGTCTGCGCCTCGGTCTGCTGCGGCAGTTGCACGGCCACGAGGCCGCGCGGCCCCCACGCCACGCCGCAGAGGCCGATCGCGCTGTCGAACATCGCATGGTTGACGCCGGTCATGCGGTACTGTGCCGCCGAATTCGCCGATCCGCCACCCGGTTTGTGCGGGCGCTGGCATGGCGGGGAGTCAAAGCGTGGTCACGCCGCTTCGGCGACGAAACCGGCAGCCATCCTCGAAAACGAGGACCGGCGCCACCCGCGATGACGAAGCCTCCGAATCTGCTAGCACTGGCGCATGACCGCGACCCCTGACGCCAACCAGATGTTAAAGCCGCGCGCGACCTGGCGCGAGGCGCTCGCGGTCTATCTGCAGCGGCGCGTGCTGATCGTGATGTTCCTTGGCTTCTCCTCGGGCCTGCCGTTGGCGCTATCGGGCTCGACGCTGCTGGTCTGGGTCAGCGAAAACGGCGTCAATCTCGGCACCATCGGCCTGTTCACGCTGGTCGGCACGCCCTACACGCTAAAGTTCCTCTGGGCGCCGTTGGTCGATGGTCTGCCGATTCCCCTGCTGACCCACTGGCTCGGCCGCCGGCGCGGCTGGCTGGTGTTCACGCAATTGCTGCTGATGGCGGCGATACTGGGGCTGGCGCTGACAGACCCGGCCAAATCACCTTTCTATGTCGCGCTCGGCGCCTTGCTGGTGGCGACGGCGTCGGCGACGCAGGACATCGTCGTCGATGCCTTTCGCGTCGAAAGCCTGGCGGATAACGAACAGGCCGCCGGCATGGCGTCTTATGTCGCGGCCTACCGGATCGGCATGGTGGCATCGACCGCCGGCGCGCTGTTCCTCGTCACCGGCTTCGAGACGGCGGGTCTCGGACGCTTGCAGGCCTGGACCGCGAGCTTCGCCGTGATGGCGGCCTTGGTGACGATCGGCATCGTCACCGTGTTGCTGGCGCGGGAACCCGCGTCGTCGCGTCTCGCGGAATCCGAAACCGACGCGCCGCCGTCGTTGCGGCGAGTCGCGCAGACCGCGATCACGGCATTCTCGGATTTCCTGTCGCGGCGCGACGCCATCGTGGTGTTGATCTTCGTGATGCTGTTCAAGTTCACCGACGCGTTCGCCGGCGCGATGACGGTGCCGTTCATCATCGACACCGGGTTCTCGCGCAACGACTACGCGATCATCGTCAAGGGCGTCGGCCTCGCCGCCACCTTGATCGGCGGCTTCGCCGGCGGCTTTCTCGCCCGCGCGGTGCCGCTGGTCGGCTGCCTGTGGATCGGCGGCATTCTGCAGGCGGTCTCGAACCTGACCTTCAGCTGGCTGGCGCTGGTCGGCCCGCAACAATGGGCGCTGACCATCGCGGTCAGCGTCGAGGCATTCACCGGCGCGATCGGCACGGTGATCTTCGTCGCCTACCTGTCCGCGCTGTGCAACAACCCGCTGCACACGGCGACGCAATATGCGCTGCTGACCGCGCTGGCCTCGGTCGGGCGCATCTATCTGTCATCGGGCGCGGGCTACGTTGCCGGCGCGACGGGCTGGCCGATGTTCTTCGTCGTCAGCGTGCTGGTCGCGATCCCGAGCCTGATCCTGCTGCTGTGGCTGCAATCGCGCGGCCATTTCAGTGATCTTGGGCGGCGTCCTGTCGAGCCGAATCGTGCACCATGAATTGCGCGGTGGCGAGCGCCGCGAAGTGCCCGCCTTGCGCGACGAGTTCATCGAAGGTGCCACTTTCGATCACGCGGCCCTGCTCGAACACCAGGATGCGCGTCGCCTTGCGGATCGTCGAAAGCCGGTGCGCGATCACGAATGTGGTGCGGCCTATCATGACCTCATCGAGCGCGGCGTTGACTTTCTGCTCGGTCACGGCGTCGAGCGCCGACGTCGCCTCGTCGAGAATCAGGATCGGCGGATCTTTCAAAATCGCACGCGCGATCGACAGCCGCTGACGCTCGCCGCCTGACAGCAGGCGGCCGCGCTCGCCGGCATTGGTTCCAAATTTCAGGTCCGCGCGCTCGATGAAATCCAGCGCCTGCGCCCGTTGCGCCGCCGCGCGCAACTCGTCCTCGGTCGCGTCCGGCTTGCCGACGCGGAGATTGTCCGCAATCGAGCGATTGAACAGCAGCGCTTCCTGAAACACGACGCCGATGTTGCGTCTCAAGGCGCCGAGCGCCATGCCGCGCACATCCATGCCGTCGATGCGGATGAAACCGGATTGCGGATCGAATGCCCGATGCAATAGCGCGATCGCGGTCGATTTGCCCGCGCCCGTATCGCCGACCAGGGCGATGGTCTGGCCCGGCAGCGCGGTGAACGACAGGTCCGCCACCGCCGCCCGCTTGCCGTCATAGGAAAACGACACGTTGTCGAATTCAACCAGGCCTTGCAGCCGGCCGGGATCGATCGCATCGGGCCGATCGCGCACCGCCGGAACGGCATCGAGCACGTTCATGAATTCCTGCAGGCGCGGCGCTTCCATGAAGACACTGTTGATGAAACCGACGACCTGTTCGAGACGCTGAATCAGCATTGTCGCGAAGCTGACGAACATCACGATCTCGCCCACGGTCGTCAGGCCCTGTTGGTGCAGCACGATGCCGACGCTGAAAATCGCCAGCACCGTGATCGTGGTCGAGGCGCGCGTCATGACCGTGACCAGCGCCCACCACGACAGAACCGGCATCTGCACCGCCAGCAGGCGCCCGGCGACATCGCGCAGACCCTGCACTTCGGAATCGATCCGCACGAAACTCTGCACCAGCGCGACGTTGCCGAGCGCGTCGGAGGCGCGGCTGGAGAGGTCGCTGTAATGCTCCTCGACTTCGCTTTGCATGCCGTAGGTTTTTCGCACCACCAACGTCGTCAGCACCGTGAAGACGACGCAGAGGAGGAACAACAGGATCGCCAGCCGCCAGTTGATGTAAAGTGACAGCGGCAGCAGCACGACCAGCGAAACGAAAGCGGCGAAGTGTTCGCGGAAGAAGCCGAGCCATAATCGCCACAAGGCGTCGGTGCCTTGGAGCATCACCTTCATCAGCCGGCCCGAATGCGTGCCGGTGTGGAAGGTCAGCGGCAATTGCATGATGTGCTCGAAATAATTCGTCAGTACGACCTGCCGCTGGCGATGCGCCAGTCGCTCGGCATTCAGGGTGACGGCCGCGCCGCAGCCGATCGTGAACAGACCGAAGGCGACCCACGCCGCCAGCAGCGGCCAGGGCGAGGCGACCTCGCGGGCCATCGCGCCGGTCGACAGATTGCCCGACAGCACATCGATGATGCGGCCGAACAGCACCGGCTCAGCGAATTGCGCGGCGGCCAGCATCAGGTTCGCGGCCGCGAGCAACCAGCCGAGCCGCGTCTCCTTGCCGAGCAGGCCGAGAACACGGGCGTAGAGACGGGGCATCGACATGCGGGGATTGCCTTGCGGTTGCCGGCCGGTTCGCTCGTCATTGCGAGGAGCCGACGTTCCTCATCTTCGAGGAAGCTACGCGACGAAGCAATCACGTCTTGCTTGGATAGCGAGGAAGACCGGATTGATTAGTTGACGACCCATCGGCGCGCGCGGACCACTTCGCGGGCGTGAAAAATCACTCCACCTTCCGCAATGATGCGTCCGGCAGAAACGAGGCGTCGAAGATATCGTCCACCGCCGGCGGTTTCTGAAACTTGAAATCCTCGGCGATCTCGCCGACCGAGGCGGCGAAGCGCGCGGGATCGATGCCGCCAAGCCCGTCACGTTTGACATCCGGCGTCACGATGTTGTCGTGCAATGCCGTCTTCAGCCGCGCCAATTCGAGATCGCGCGCGCCGCCATCGAGTTGCGGCAACACATCCTCGACCGCCTGCGCGGGGTGCCTGATCGCGAATTGCAGGCCGGCCGTGACGGCGCGAAGAAATCCGCGCACCGCCTGCGGCTTTGTGGCGGCGAATTTCGGGTTGACCACCAGCGCAAGCCCATAGGCGACGCTGCCGTAATCAGCGAAGCGCAACACCGCGAGATCGCCGGCCGGAATGCCGCGATCGCGCAGATTGACCGCCGACAGATAGGAGAAGCCGGCGACGGCATCGACCTGTCCGGCCGACAGCATCGGCTCGCGCACCGCCGCCCCGATGCGATCCAGCCGCACGCTGGCGAGCGTGATGCCATTGCGCTTCGCCACCGCCGGCCATAACCGGATCGACAGATCGCCGTCCGCGACGCCCAGTGTCTTGCCGGCCATATCGGCGAGCGCGCCGATGCCGCGACTCTTGCGCGCCACGATCGCGTAGGGCGCCGCATTGAGCAGCATATAGACCGCTTTGATCGGCGCGGCGTCGGCCTTGTCGCGATAGCGGATCAGCGCATTGATATCGACGAGCGCGATATCGCTGACACCACTGGCGACGCGCGCCAGCGCCTCCTGCGATCCGTTTACAAAGTTATTCGCGACCGCAACTGATTCGGCGCGGTAAAATCCTTTCGACGCGGCCAGCACGAAAGGCGCGCCGACGGCATCCAGCGGCCGTTCGAACGTGAGCTGAATCGGCGTCACCGGATTCGATTCGTCCGCCGCGCGCGCCACACCCGCGCCGAACAGCAGCGCGCCGGCGAGCAGCGCGCGAAGCGGACGGAGCGTGACAACAGCGAACAGGCGCATCGGCAGATCTGACGCAAACGGAGAAAACCAAACCGGCGCGACGAGCTGGCGGCGGTAGGGTCGTTGAATGCCGCAAGGACCCTGCCGCGACAAGACTGAAGCGCAGATGAATGCCACCGCGCCGTCGCGCCCGGAAGGCCCAGCGGCGGAACCTTTGCCGCGCGCCTTAGTTGTTGCCTACCTGAATTCGCCTGACTGGCGTAACCGGAGGACGTGACATGTTGACGCGCAAACCGATGGCTTGCTCGCTGAAGCACGCTGCTTTGCTGACGACAGCGGTGGCATTCGCGATCACGATGACGCAACCGTCGCAGGCGGTCACGCCGCTCGCGAAGGCTCCGGTAGCGGTTTCGGCTCAGACTGGCACCAGCGACGTGACGGATTTCAGTTCGCAACGCCGGCGCTATGGCCGAGGTGGCGGCTACGGTGGCGCGGCGGCGGCGGCGGCTTTCGCCGGCATCGTCGGCACGGCGATCATCGCCTCGCAGGCTAACCGTGGCTACGGCTATGACTATGGCGGCCCCTATGAGTCCTACGCCTACGGCGGCGGGCCCGCCTATTACGGCGACGGCTATGACACCGGCCCGGCCTATTACGGCCGCAGCTATGGCTACCGGCACGGCAACGGCAACGTGCCGCTCTATCGGGGTCATCCGCTGGCGAGCTGGTAACAAGGAACCTTTCGACCCGCGCGCGCCGGCCGCTGGGCCGGCGCTTTACGTTAACGTACGGATTTAATTAGCGTTTGCACGTTTGTCGCAGCGATAAGCTATCGTCACGTCATGAATGATTCGATGGACAGGCTCTACCTTGCGGTGATCGCGGCCCGGGCCCTCGATCCGGCCGCGTCGCGCACCGCAAGGTTATTTCAGCGCGGCACCTCGCAGATGGCGAAAAAACTGGCCGAGGAAGCCATCGAGGTCGCGATCGATGCGGTCAATGGCAGGACCGAGGCCGTGGTGCGCGAAAGCGCCGATCTGCTTTATAATCTCACGGTTTTATGGGCCGCGTCCGGCATCAATCCGGATGACGTCTGGCGCGAGATGAGCCGGCGCGAGGCGCTGTTCGGCATCGCGGAGAAGCTGGCGAAGGGGAACCCAAAACAGATCCGCGCCACGCTCCCGACCGCCGACGGGCGTCCCATTGTCACACCGAAGCCGCAGCGCCCCCGCGATCATCGCTGACCTGACCCGCCTGTCGCATGCTTCGGCATGGACAAATCATCGGTCCGGTGGTTGATCGCGCCATGCTCAGACGAATCTACAATTGGTGTATCGACGCCGCTCACAAACCCTATTCGATCTGGATCATGGGCGCGGTGTCGTTCGCGGAAAGCTCGTTCTTCCCGGTGCCGCCCGACGTGATGCTGATTCCGATGTCGCTGGCGCGGCCGGAGCGGGCGTGGTGGTATGCTTTCATCTGCACCCTCACCTCGGTCGCTGGCGGCATCGTCGGCTATGGGATCGGGGCGTTGCTGTATGACTCCGTCGGCGCCTGGCTGATCCAGTTGTACGGCTACGCCGACAAGGTCGACGCGTTTCGGGCCGGCTATGCCGAGTATGGCGCGTGGATCATTCTGCTGAAGGGGCTGACGCCGATCCCCTACAAGCTCGTCACGATCACGTCGGGCTTCGCCAATTACAACATCTGGCAGTTCATCGGCCTGTCGCTGATCGCGCGCGGCGGACGTTTCTTCATCGTCGCGATCCTGCTCAATCGCTACGGCGGCTGGATTCGCGAAACCATCGAGAAGCATCTCGGCCTGTGGGTTTCGCTCGGCGCCATCGTGCTGGTCCTCGGCTTCGTCGTCGCGGTGAAGTTGATCTGACGATCCAAACCATCGCTGTCGGGACTTTCCGCAGTCGCGACATGAAGGTAGAATCGTCTGCATGACAGCTGCTCCGCCGCGCATCCTCCGGCCAGCCGCCGCCCTTCTCGCGGCGCTGCTCAGCGCGACTGTCGCTGCGGCGCAGACCTCGCCAGCTCCTCAACAGCCGCCCGCCGCGCAACCCGCGCCGGAGCCGGCCAAGCCCGACAATTCCGGCCTCATCAATGAGATCGGCAAGCTGTTCGGCAAACCCGGCGATCTGTTTCCGTCGCTGAAGTTCACGCTCGACCCCAACGCGCCCGTGGCATCGCCGATGCAGCCCGGCGATATCGCGACGCCGTCATCGCCCCCCTCGACATTGCCGCTGCCGGCCGCCGCGCCACCCGTCGTGGCCGCGCCACCCGTCGTGGCCGCGCCGCCGGTCGTGGCGATGCCGACGCCGCAACCGCCGCCCGTCGCAACGCCCGCGCCGCCTATTGCGACTCCGGCGGCACCGCCGGCCGGCGCGCGCATTCCGCAGATCGTGACCGGCCGGTCGAGTTGTCCTGTCGCCGCCAACGGCGCGCCGGACTGCAAAACCGGCGCTGATTTATTGTGCAAGACCAAGGGCTACAGCAGCGGCCGCAGCCTCGACATGGACTCGTCGCGCAATTGTTCGAAAGAGGCGCTGCTGGCCGGCGCGCGGACCTTGAAGGACATCTGCAAAACGGAGACCTTCGTCACCCGCGCGATGTGCCAATAATCGTCGTGGTCTTGCGCGGATGCGCTGCGTTTTGTTGTGCGCTGCAATTGCTTTTGTCGCGGCTTCTGGCATCGTGCGCCGCGCCCCGCTGGGACTTGGTTTCCGGCCAAACAGCATCCCTGCTGAATAAACGACAGAGGAATACTCCGACATGTCCATGCCTGCCCTGTTCAAGGGACGTCTGTCCCTGCCCGTGATCGGCGCGCCGCTGTTTATCATTTCCGTGCCCGATCTGGTGATCGCGCAGTGCAAGGCCGGCATCGTCGGGTCGTTTCCCGCTTTGAACGCGCGCCCTGCCGCCTTGCTCGACGAATGGCTTCACCGCATCAGGGAAGAGCTGGCGGCGCACGACAAGGCGCATCCGGAGCGGCTGTCCGCGCCCTTCGCGGTCAATCAGATCGTCCACAAATCCAACGCCCGCCTCGATCATGACTTGGCCGTGTGCGAAAAGCACAAAGTGCAGATGATGATCACATCGCTCGGCGCGCGCGAGGAACTGAACCAGGCCGCGCATTCGTGGGGCGGCATCGTCTTCCACGACGTCATCAACCAGAAATTCGCCCACAAGGCGGTCGAAAAGGGCGCGGACGGCCTGATCCTGGTCTCCGCCGGCGCCGGCGGCCATGCCGGCCAGTTGTCGCCTTTCGCCTTCGTTGCCGAGACCCGGGAATGGTTCGACGGCCCGGTGGCGTTGTCGGGCGCGATCGGCAACGGCCGCGCGATCCGCGCCGCCCGCGCGCTGGGCGCGGACTTTGCCTATATCGGCTCGGCCTTCATCGCGACCAAGGAAGCCAATGCCGTGCCGGGCTACAAGGACATGATCACCGCCGCCGGCGCCCAGGACATCGTCTATTCGAACCTGTTCACCGGCGTGCACGGCAATTACCTGCGGCCCTCCATTGTCGCGGCCGGCATGGACCCGGACAATCTGGCGGTCTCCGATCCGTCCAAGATGGACTTCAAGATCGACGACACCAGCGGCGAGCGGGCCAAGCCGAAAGCCTGGAAGGAAATCTGGGGCTCGGGTCAGGGCGTCGGCGCCGTCAAGGAGGTCGTGCCGGTCGCCGACATGATCGCGCGCTTCAAGCGCGAATACGACGGCGCGGTCGATCAGCCGCTGTGAGCGCAGCGCCGGCGACCGACGCGATCTTTCGCGTCGAGGGAAACACCATCATCACGGGGCCCGGCGCTGCCGGACCGTGGGACCCGACCATGCAGCATGGCGCGGCGCCGTCGTCTCTGGTGACGTGGATCGCCGAACGGATGCCGTCAGCCGCGCCGATGCAGATCGCGCGGCTGACCGTCGATCTGCTGCGCCCGGTGCCGGTCGCGGCGCTGACATATCAGACGGAGATTCTGCGCGAGGGCCGCAAGATTCAACTGATCGCCGTGACCTTGATGGCGCGCGACGTCGTCGTCGTCCGCGCCACCGTGCTGAAAATCCGCCGCGCGGCACCTGTATTGCCCGACGGCATCGCTGATCAACCGTTGGCGCTGCCCGGCCCCGATGACAGTCGCCCGCTCCATCACAATACGTCGCGCAATCCGTTTCTGGCGGGGCTGACGCTGCGCGCCGCGCATGGCGATTTCCTGACGCGCGGCCCGGCCGCGATCTGGTATCGGCTCGATCGGTCGATCGTCGCAGGCCAACCTGTCTCGCAGGTGATGCGCGCGGTGGTCGCGTCGGATTTCTGCAACGGCACCTCGGCGCTGCTGGATTTCCGCACGCATACCTTCATCAACGCCGACCTCTCGGTGAGCCTCGCGCGACCGCCGGTCGGCGACTGGATCCTGCTCGACGCGGAAAGCTGGATCGGACCGGATGGTTCGGGCATCGCCGCCGCCAAGCTCGGCGACGTCAACGGCTATTTCGGCCGCGCCGTGCAGAGCCTGGTGATCGAACAGCGTTAATTTTTTCCCCGTTTTACGATCCGTTAAGCAGTGTTAACGCAATCATGGTTCCGTTCCGTCAGGCGTCACCCGCCATCGGACATCGGAAGGGGACCGCGATGCACGCCGATCTGACATCCGCCAAGACTCCGGTCACGCTCGATGAGATCTGGACTCGCGTCCATTACGCGCTGGCGCGACATCCGTTGTGCCGCGAGGTCCTGTTCGACGTCGTCCGCACCCCGCGCAACGCCCGTGGCGGCAACTGGACGGTCAGCATGAATTCCATCGCCCCGCAAGCGATCTGGGAGGCGTCCGACATCGTCGCCGACATCCAGGAGGCCTATGATCTGGTGACGGAAATTTGCCGTAGCGACGCGCTCGCCGCCTGATCCGGGCCCCGCCCGACTGCGTCGCCATAACTCTGACGTTATGGTTAAGCCTTATTTAATCTGCATTTGTCAGGAGGTTAAGGCAGCCTGCGAACTGGCTTATCGGGCGGAAGGAACCACGGCTTGACGCGAACGATGATGCTTCTCGTGCTGGCATGTTTTCTCGTCGTCGGCGCCGCCGCCGCGAGTATCGTCACGCATGACAGCTTCCCATCGCTCGGCCTGTTCAGCGCCGACGACAAGCCCAGCGTGCCCGGTCCGCTCGCCAATCGCGACAACAAAGCCGACCGACTGAGCGTGACCGCGTTGCGGCTGCGCGACTCCACCGAGGACATGACCGACGCGCCGCCGATCGCCGAGCCGCTGCGTCAGGCCTTTGCGTCCGACAGCCCGATCGTGACGTCGCGCGCCGCCCCCAACGCGCCGGTGACGATCCCGCCATCGGTCGCGCCGCCAAAGCCGAAGCTCGCGGCCAAGCCGGCGCCGCAAAAGACCTACACGCTTCTCAGCGACGCGCAGATCGCCGGCATCAAGGATCGTCTCAAGCTGACGCCGTCGCAGGAGAGCTACTGGCCCGGCGTCGAGGCCGCCTTGCGCGCCATCGCGCGAAAAATCCACGACAAGAAGCAATCCAACCCGGTCGCCGGCAGCCCGCCGATCGATCCGGAGAGCGCGGAAGTCTCACAGTTGAAGTCCGCCGCGATGCCGCTGCTGTTTCAACTGCGCGAGGATCAAAAACGCGAAGTCCGCGCGCTGGCTCGCATCATCGGCCTCGAAGCCGTCGCGTCGCGGATCTGAGACCGACCACCTGTTGATGCCGATAGAGCCGCGGCGTCAGCGGCGGCGCTCTCGCGCTTGCGGGGGGGAGGTTAGGAGGGCTCGTCCATGCGAACACCGGCTCCTCCGCGCGCTGACGATCCGATTTTCGCGCCGGGGCCCTACGGCCGGTTCGGATTGTTCAGCATCATCTCGCCGAGATTGCGTTGGGCGCGGTCGGCCTTGGCGGCGGAATTGCCGCGCTGGACATCGCGGTTCTTGCGGCAGGCGACGTAGTCGGCCGATCCGACCGCGACATTGTTGGCGCGGCAAAACGCATCGTCATCTTCTCCGCCGGTGGCGACCAATGGCGGCTGGCCACGTTCCAGACATCCGGCGAGCGGCGTGGCGATCAGCAGCAGAGCAACGAGACGTGAGGACAAGGTCAGGCGCATCGGAATCCCGTGACGATAGATGAAAGCGGCGATGCGGACTGATCGGACGCAATTGCGCGGTTTGTAAGATGCGCCGGCGGCTGCGCTATAAAATGGCTTCGATACCCTTGCGCCGGATGACATTCAGAATCGCCAACGCGGCGCCAGTTGAACGTTTGGCGCCGCGTTCAAGCTGAGACACATAGCCGACCGTCAGATTGAGATAACGCGCCAACACGGCCTGGTTCAACTCCGCGTTTGCCCTGCCCGGTTCGCGCCACGCGCTGCTTGATCAGACCGCCGCCAGATCGGCGTCAAAAAAAATTACCCGCGCTGTATCGCTGCACGGTTGCGGTCAGGCGCGCGTCGTCGATGCGCTCACGCTTCAAAAACCGCCTTATACATCCTCGGCTTCAGCGCGCCCTCGATCTCGTCGAGCACCTTCGGATCCTCGATCGTCGCCGGCATGGTCCAGGCGTCGCCGTCGGCGATCTTCTTGATCGTGCCGCGCAGGATCTTGCCCGAGCGCGTTTTCGGCAGACGCGCGACGGTGATGGCGAGCTTGAACGCCGCGACCGGACCCAACGTCTCGCGCACCAGCGCCACGACCTCCTTCTCAATCTCGGCGACCGGCCGCGTCACGCCGGCCTTCATCACCAGCAATCCGCACGGCACCTCGCCCTTGATCGCATCCTTGATGCCGAGCACGGCGCATTCGGCGACGTCCGGATGCGACGCTAGAATTTCCTCCATGCCGCCGGTGGAGAGGCGATGGCCGGCGACGTTGATGATGTCGTCGGTACGGCCCATCACGAACACATAGCCGTCGGCATCGAGATATCCGGCGTCGGATGTTTTGTAATAACCGGGGAATTCGTTGAAATACGCCTCCTTGCAGCGCTCGTCCTGCTCCCACAAGGTCGCCAGACACGCGGGCGGCAGCGGCAGCTTGATGACGATCGAGCCCATCGTGCCCGCCGGCACCGGCTTCGCCGCTTCATCGACCACCTCGATTCGGTAGCCGGGCATCGGCACCGTCGGCGAGCCGTGCTTCACCGGCAATAGACCGAGGCCGACCGGATTGCCGGCGATGCACCAGCCGGTCTCGGTCTGCCACCAATGGTCGATCACCGGCACTTTCAGCTGCGTTTCGGCCCACGCGACGGTCGGCGGATCGGCGCGCTCGCCGGCCAGAAACAGCGTGCGGAAATGCGTGAGGTCGTGTTTGCGAATCATCGCGCCGTCGGGATCTTCCTTGCGGATGGCGCGAAACGCGGTCGGCGCGGTGAACAGCGCCACCGCTTTGTGTTCGGCGATGACGCGCCAGAACGCGCCGGCATCCGGCGTGCCGATCGGCTTGCCCTCATACATGATCGAGGTCGCGCCATGCAGCAGCGGCGCATAGATGATGTAGCTGTGGCCGACCACCCAGCCGATGTCGGAACCGCACCAGAACACCTCGCCGGGCTTGACGCCGTAGAGATTGAACATCGACCATTTCAGCGCGACGAGATGGCCGCCATTGTCGCGCACCACGCCCTTGGGTTTGCCGGTCGTGCCCGACGTGTAGAGAATGTAAAGCGGGTCGGTCGCCCTGACCGGCACGCAGGCCGCCTGCGCCTTCGCGGCGATCGCGGTCGCGCGCAAGGCATTCCAGTCGTGATCGCGCCCTGTGATGAGATCGCAGCCATGTTGCGGACGTTGCAGAATGATGCAGGCGTCCGGCTTGATGTGCGACAGCGCGATCGCCTCGTCGAGCAGCGGCTTGTAGTGCACGATGCGGCCGGGTTCGAGACCGCAACTCGCGGAGAGGATCAGCTTCGGCTTGGCGTCCTCGATGCGGGTTGCGAGTTCTTTCGCGGCGAAGCCGCCGAACACCACCGAATGCACCGCGCCGATCCGCGCGCAGGCGAGCATCGCGATCATCGCTTCCGGCACCATCGGCATATAGAGGATGACGCGGTCGCCCTTGCCGACGCCCATGTCCCGCATGATCGCGCCGAATGTCGCCACCTCATGCAGCATCTGCGCGTAGGTCAGTTTGGTGACGGTCTTCGAAAGCGGCGAATCGTGGATCAGCGCGACCTGATCGGCACGCCCGTTCGCGACGTGGCGATCGAGCGCGTTGTAGCAGGTGTTGACGACGCCATCGACGAACCAGCGGCCATACAGCCCCATCGCCGGATCGAAGATCGTCTTCGGCGGCGCTATCCAGTCGATCTCCTGGGCGGCCTCGCCCCAAAACCCCGTAGGATCGGCGAGCGAGCGCGCGTGAACGGCGCGATAGCGGCTGGTCGTCGTGGTCATGGCATCACTCCCGGCCGGTCTTGAACAATCGGCGTTTGCGTCATTGTCACGCGAAGCCGCTTCATTTCAAGGGCGCGGGCTTCTCGGGCGCGGCCTTTTTGCCGATCGCCAGTTCGGCGCCGATCCGCTCGATTTCCTTCGCCAGCGATTTGCGGTTCTCGCGCGCCTGCTCGTGATCCGGCCGGATCTTGAGCACGGCGGTGAAATCCGCCAGCGCGCGCGGCCGGTCGCCGGTCGCGCGGCGCAGTTCGCCGCGCGCGTTCAGCACATCCGTCATGGTCGGATCGAGCTTCAACGCCGCGTCGTAATCCAACAAGGCTCGCGCCGGCTGTTGGCTATCGGCCAGCGCCTTGGCGCGCAACAGCAACGCCGCGATCTTCGGTCGCCGCTCGGTCTTGTCGTTGTCGATCAGCGCGGTGCAATCGGCCGCCGCCGGATCGGCGCAAACCGATGGATCGATCACGGGCTCGGGCGCGGCGATCCGCGGCTGCGCGGCCGGCGTGACCTCGGCGGCCACGGCGCAGACCGACGTCAACGACAGACAGCTGACAAGGACAATTTGCGGAATCGTCCGCACAGCCTCAATTCACCTTCAGCGTCAGGCCGCCATCGACGATCAACTCGATGCCCGTGACGTAACGCGATTCATCCGACGCCAGAAACAGAGCCGCGTTGGCGACGTCCCACGCCTCGCCCATATGGCCCATCGGCACTTGCGCGTCGCGCGCCTTCCACATTTCGGCGACGTCGCCTTTGGCATAGCTCGCGGCCAGGCCGGCCGAATGCTCGACCATCGGCGTCTTCATCAGACCGGGCAACACCGCGTTGATGCGGATGTTCTTCGGCGCGAATTCGACGGCGCTGGAGCGGGTCATCTGGTTCATCGCCGCCTTGGTCGTCGCGTAGGAAATATACGAAATGCCGAGATGGCGGATCGAGGCAATCGACGAGATGTTGATGATCGAGCCGCCGCCCTGTTTCTCCATCACGGGAATGACGTGCTTCATCGCCAGGAACGCGCTTTTCAGATTGATCGCGAACACGCGATCCCAATCGGCTTCGGAGACATCGACGACGCTGCCCGTCTCGGCGATGCCGACATTGTTGTCGAGAATGTCGATGCGGCCGAATTGCTTGACGCAGGCCGCAGCCATCGCCTCGACCTGATCGTTGCGCGCGACGTCGGCGGTATAGGCCTTGGCGACGCCGCCCTCGGCCTCGATCAGACGCACGGTCTCGGCCGCCGCGTCGCCATTGCGATCGACGCAAAATACTGTCGCGCCATGCCGCGCGAAGGTGACGGCGGTGGCCTTGCCGTTGCCCCAGCCGGGCCCGATCGAACCCGCGCCGACGACGATGGCGATCTTTCCTTGCAGCCGTTGCATGCGGCGGTCTCCCTTACTGGATGATCTTGTTGTCTCTGAAATATCTGATGGCGCCGGGATGCAGCGGCACCGGGCTGGTCGCCGCGCCCGCCAGATCGATCTTGCCGCCGGCCGGATGCGCTTTGGCGATCTCCTTGAGCGATCCGTAAACCAGCTGCGTCATGCGATAGGCTTGGTCGTCAGGCACGTCGGCGCGCGTCACCAGGTAGTTCATGATCGTCGCCGTCGGCACGGCGCGGTCCTGGCCGCGATAGGTATTGGCCGGGATGATCGCGGTCACGAACGGCGGGCCGATCGTCGCCACCAGATCGGCCGGGATCGGCACCACCACGATGTCGTTGAGATTGCTGAGACGATTGAGCGACGCGACGCCGAGCCCGGCGGATTGCAGGGTCGCGTCCAGCTTGCCGTCGATCATCTTGGCGACCGCATCGCCGAACGACAGTCGCGGCAGGCTTTTGATCTCGCCATCGCCGAGGCCGGCGGCGTCGAGCAGCACCCGGGCGTTCAGATCGGTGCCGGATTGCGCCTCGCCGATCGACAGGCTTTTGCCCTTGAGATCCGCCAGTGATGTGATGCCGCTGGTTTTGGTCGCGACGATCTGGATGTAATTCGGATACAGCGCGCCAAGGACGCGCAAGCCCGTCAGCCTCGCCTTGAACCCGGCCTCGCCATCGCCGTCCACGGCGGCCTGCACGGAATCGCCGAGCGCGAAAGCGAGATCACCGCGGCCTTGCGCCAGCAACCGCAGATTTTCGATCGAGCCTTTGCTGACCTGAACGCGCGTGATGCGGTCCGGAATGTTGTCGCTGAAAATCTTGCCAAGCGCGATGCCGAGCGGAAAGTACACGCCGTTGGTGCCGCCGGTCAAAATCGTCAACGCGTCAGCGGCCTGCGCGGGCGCCGCGCAAGCCAACGCGGCCGTCGTCACCCAGGCCAGCATCGCGCGAAATCTCGTCATCCGTCGATTTGTCCGCGCCGACTCCGCCGCCGTCAAGCTTTTCGCGCTAAGCCCAAAGTCTCGTCAGTTAAGGTCTTGCCAATGTTGACGATCCAGCATCAATTGCGGGCAAAGCGAAGGCCTGCGACAAGCGGCCGCGCCAAGAAATGCCCAGGAAGCACGCTGAGGACGATATGACCGACGACAAAACCGCGCTGACCGGACAGATACCACGTGTTCCGGCTGATATCGCCCCCACCACGACCTCCGAAATCTCGTCGGAAGCGCTCGCCAAAGCCGAGGCCTTCATCGAGGCCGACGAAGGCGCCACCAATCGCCTGATGGGATTTTGGGGCATCGCCTCGACCGCCATCGCCGTGGTGATGAGCCTGTTTCATCTGTATGCCGCCTACGCGATCGTTCCAACACAGGAACTGCGCTACACCCACGTCGCCTTCACGCTGGTGCTGAGCTTCCTGCTGTTTCCGCTGGCGACCAAATTCCGCAATCGCGTTCGCTGGTGGGACATCGTCCCCGGTATCGTCGCCGTCGCCACGATCGTCTACGCGTTGTGGGGCGGTGATGACTTCACCGACCGCGCCACCGGGCCGGAGCGCTGGGACGTCATCGTCGGTATCGTCTTCATCATCCTGCTGCTGGAAGCGACCCGCCGCACCACCGGCCTCATCATGCCCGTGGTGTCGCTGTTCTTCATCGCCTACGCGATGCTCGGGCCCTATCTGCCCGCCCCGTGGACGCATCGCGGCTATGATCTGCCGCGCCTGGTCGGCCATCTCTTCATCACGCTCGAGGGCATCTTCGGCGTCGCCGTCGATGTCTCCGCGACCTTGATCATCCTGTTCACGATCTACGGCGCGTTCCTGCAACAATCCGGCGCCGGCAAATTCTTCATCGATTTCTCGCTGGCGCTGATGGGCGGCAAGCCGAACAGCGCCGGGCGCACCGTGGTGCTGTCATCGTTCCTGCTCGGCGGTCCGTCGGGCTCCGGCGTCGCCACCACCGTGATGATCGGCACCGTCGCTTACCCGATGCTGGCCAAAGCGGGCTTCGAGAAGAACGCCGCCGGCGGCCTGCTCGCGGCCGGCGGCCTGGGTGCGATCCTGTCGCCGCCGGTGCTCGGGGCCGCGGCCTTCCTGATCGCGGAATTCCTCAAGATCAGCTATCTCGACGTGATCTGGATGGCGACCATTCCGACCTGCCTGTATTATCTGTCGCTGCTCATCATGGTCGAGCTCGATGCCAAGAAGTTCGGCGCGAAAGACGTCAAGTTCGAACAGGAGATGCCGCTCTGGGAGATGACCAAGCGCTACGGCTTCCACTTCATCTCGCTGCTCGCCGTGGTCTTCTTCATGATGATCGGCTATTCGCCGTCGCTGTCGGTGTTCTACGCCATCCTCGTCACCTTCGCGCTGTCGTTCCTGCGTCCGGAATGCGCGCTATGGCCGAAGAAGCTGGTCAAGGCACTGGCCGATGGCTCGATCGGCGCGCTGAACGCCGCCACCACCTGCGCCTGCGCCGGCATCGTCGTCGGCATCGTTACGCTGACCGGCCTCGGTCTGAAATTCTCGTCGATCGTGATCGCCTATGCCGGCGGCAGTCTGCTGCTGACCGCGATCTACACCGCTTTGATCGTCTGGATCATCGGCCTCGCGGTACCCGTCACCGCGTCCTACATCATCTGCGCGGTGATCGCGGCGCCGGCGCTGATCAAGCTCGGCGTGCCGGATTACGCCGCGCACATGTTCATCTTCTATTACGCGGTGCTGTCCGAAGTCTCGCCGCCGACCGCGTTGTCGCCCTTCGCGGCGGCCGCGATCACCGGCGGCGATCCCTACAAGACGACGCTGCAATCCTGGAAATACACGCTGCCCGCCTTCCTCGTGCCGTTCGTGTTCGTCTGCGATCCGCAGGGCGTCGGGCTGCTGATGGCGATCCCGAAAGGCGGCTCGTGGGTTGATATCGTCGAGATCACGATCAAGACCACGCTCGGTCTGGTCGCGATGGCCTCGGTCGCGCAGGGCTGGGCCCTGCGACAGAATACCCGGATCGAAGGCGCTCTGCTTTTGCTAGCAGGATTGCTGCTGGTGTTTCCGAGCCTGATCGAAGCGCTCGTCGAGTCCATCATCGGGCGCGACATCAGCTACACCTACGTGCCCGGCCTCATCATCGCGGCCGGCGTGCTGGTCTGGCAGATGCGCACGCGGAGTCCGGTGCAACCGGCGACCGCGTAGGGCATGCTCCTGAAAAGTGGGCAGCGGTTTCGGATGAGATCATGCCCCCATCAAAGAAGCCACGACGCCGCATCAAGCGGCGCGAAGACGGGACGGAGAACGGAATGAAGGCGATCACGATCGGCGTCGCGATGCTCGGGCTGATGCTCGGCAGCGGAGCGGCTCTCTCGCAGACCAAGACGCTGGCAATCGCAACCGGCGGCACCGGCGGCATTTTCTATCCGCTCGGCGGCGGCCTCGCCAACATGCTGTCGAAGAAACTGCCCGACACGCAGGCGACGGCGGAAGTCACCGGCGGCAGCGTCGATAACATCAAGCTCCTGGAATCCGGTCAGGCCGACATGGGCTTCATGACCGGCGACGTCGCCGCCGACGCCGTGAAGGGCGAAGGCAAGTTCAAGAAGGCCGTGCCGCTGAGGACGATCGTGGCGATCTATTCAAGCCCGGTCCACGTCGTGACCATCAACGGCACCGGCATCGAGAAATTCGCAGACCTCAAAGGCAGGCGCATCTCCTCCGGCGCGCCGGGCAGCGCGACCGAGACGCAGACCTTCCGCTTGCTGGAAGCCGCCGGCATCGACAAAGACAAGGACGTCAAGCGCGAACGCCTGTCGGTGTCGGAATCCGGCGCGGCCTTGAAGGATCGCAAGATCGACGCGTTCTTCTGGGGCGGCGGCGTGCCGACCGCCGCCATCACCGACCTCGCCGCGACGCCGGGCGTCACCATCAGGCTGATCGACATCGACGATCTGCTCGATCCGATCGTGAAAAAATACGGCCGGATCTTCGCGCCCAGCGTCATCAAGGCCGGCAGCTATCCCGGGCAGACCAAGGACAGCCCGGGTTTCTCCGCCTGGAATCAGGTGATGGCGACGGATACGATGTCCGACGACATGGCCTATGCGATCACCAAGGCCGTGTTCGAGAACAAGGCCGATCTCGTCGCCGTGCATATGGAAGCCAAGAACATCGATCTGGCGACCCAGACCGACAAGGAATCACCCGCGCCGTATCATCCGGGCGCGCTGAAATATCTCAAGGAAAACGGCGCGCGGCCGTGATCCTTTCTGTTTCGTTGTCTAGATCATCCGACATCACAAGGAGCCACTGACATGCTGACCAAGATGACCAAAATCTCGATCGCGATCGCCTTGATCGCGAGCGCAGGCCTCACTGGCGCGGCGATCGCGCAACAGAAGACGATGTCGATCGGCACCGGCGGCACCGGCGGCGTCTATTATCCGCTCGGCGGCGCGATCGCCAACGTGCTGTCGAAGGCGTTGCCGAACACCCAGGCGACGGCGGAAGTGACCGGCGGCTCGGTCGATAACCTCAAGCTGATCGCCTCCGGGCAAAGCGAGATGGCGTTCTCGATGGCCGACGCGGCCTCCGACGCGATGAAGGGCGAGGACAAGTTCAAGAGCGGCAAGGTGCCGTTGCAGACGCTGCTCGTGGTGTATCCGAACCGCATGCATGTGGTGACCGTCGAAGGCTCCGGCATCACCACCATGGCTGACCTCAAGGGCAAGCGCGTGTCGACCGGTTCGCCCGGCGGCGCGACCGAAGTCATGGCGTTCCGCGTCATCGAGGCCGCCGGCCTCGACAAGGACAAGGACATGAAGCGCGAACGGCTCGGCGTCGCCGAATCCGTCAATGCCATCAAGGACCGCAAGATCGATGCGTTCTTCTGGGTCGGCGGCGTGCCGACCGCCGCCGTCACCGATCTCGCCGCGACGCCCGGCATGAAAATCAAATTCATCGATCACGGCGACCTCGCCGAGAAGATGAACGCGAAATACGGCAAGCTCTATACCGCCGGCACGATCAGCAAATCGATCTATCCCGGCATGGACAAGGACAACAGCAACACCGAGGTCTGGAACATCATCGTCACCGGCAACAAGATGAGCGACGAGGACGCCTACAACATCGTCAAGACGCTGGTGGAGAAGAAGGCCGACATCGTCGCCGTGCATAAGGAAGCCGAGAGCTTCTCGCTCGACAATCAACGGCAGGATCGCTCGCCGGTGCCGTTCCATCCCGGCGCGCTCAAGTACTTCAAGGAAAAGGGCATCGGCGGTTGAGCGGCCGCCAGCTCCCGACCTCGACGGCGGCGCGACAACAGCCGCCGCCGTCATGATCGGAAACGTGCTTCCGCTCGTCATTGCGAGGCAATCCAGCCTTGCCAACACCAGGCTGGATTGCTTGGCGCGTTGTTCCCGGAAGCCAAATCGCGACGCGACGGCGGCTCTTGGATGGATGCCGCCAGGCGCGGGTCACGGCGGCCGCCGGATGGCTGCTGGCCAGAGCTGAACCGGCACCGACACCCTTACACCCTTGGACCTTTGCATCGACGACGGTCGCGCGGTACATCAGCCGC